>CAZTAW010000240.1:0-5162 GCA_964611705.1 uncultured Bacteroidales bacterium | reverse complement strand
TATAATGGCAAAATACTGGGCAGGATTTGTTATTGTGATCATTTCAATTCTTCCAACCCTTATTTATTTTTTAACGGTTTATTATCTGGCTTTTCCAAAAGGAAATATTGATGCAGGAAGCATTTGGGGTTCTTACCTGAGTCTCGTATTTTTAGGTGCATCTTTTACGGCTATCGGTGTTTTTGCTTCATCTGTTACCGATAATCAGATCATTTCGTTTTTGATCGCTGTTTTGATTAGCGGTTTTATTTATCTTGGCTTTGAACTGATCTATTCTTTTGATCTGTTTGGCAATTTCGATCTGTTTATCAAATCACTTGGCATGAGCACACATTATGCATCAATCAGCCGGGGAGTGATTGATACCAGAGATGTGATATATTTTCTCAGCATCATTGTATTGTTTATTCTTTTAACAAAAACTTCGCTTGAAAGCAGAAAATGGTAAAGGGGAGAAAAATGACAAATAAGAGAAACAGCAATATACGAACCAATATCATTCAGCTTGTGCTGGGAATTATAATCATAGTTCTTGTAAATATCATAGGGTCCTATGTATTTACCCGAGTTGATCTTACTGCCGAAAAAAGATATTCCCTGTCTGAATCAACAAAAGAAATTCTCAGAGATCTTGACGATTATGTTTATTTCAAGGTATACCTCGAAGGTGAATTTCCTGCTGGTTTTAAGAGATTGAGAAACGCCACCAAAGAAATGCTTGATGAATTCAGGGCATACACTGACTTTATTGATTATGAATTTATCAATCCCAGCCAAAGTGGTGACCCCAAGGAAAGAAACAATACATATCAGCTTTTAATGGAAAGAGGATTGGTGCCAACTGATCTTCAGGTACAATCAAATGAAGGCAGGTCTTCTAAAATAATTTTCCCGGGCGGTCTGGTCACATATAAATCCAGGGAGGTGCCGGTTGAATTGCTGCATACCCAACTGGGTATTCCGCCTGAAAAACAACTAAATAATTCCGTACAATCCCTTGAATACACCCTTGCGAATACCATCAGGCAACTTACTCGTGAACAGAAACCCCGAATTGCATTCATTGAAGGACACGGAGAACTGAGTGAACAGGAAACCATTGATCTTTTGTCAACCCTGGCAATTGATCATGTAGTTGAACGTGTTCGCATTGATGAAAAACTGAACAGCCTTTCCGAAAGAAGTGTGGTTGACTCAAATAAAACAGATATACGTAATAAATATGATGTAATCGTTATTGCGAAACCCGATTCGTTATTCAGTGAAAAAGACAAGTTTATTATTGATCAGTTTATCATGCATGGAGGAAAGGTTTTATGGCTGATTGATCCGGTTTTTGCAAGTATGGATAGTATCCAAAACCAGGAAGCTACAATGGGTATTACACAAGACCTTAATCTGGAAGACCAGTTGTTCAGGTATGGGATAAGGTTAAACAAAGACCTTATCATGGATCTGAATGCAGTTCCTATTCCGCTTGTAGTCGGGCAGGTTGCCGATCAGCCCCAGCTTGAAATGTTTCCCTGGTATTATTTCCCGCTGATCACACCCACTTCCGATCATCCCATTGTAAAAAACCTTAACGCCATAAAAACAGAATTTGTAAGTAGTATAGATACCATCATGGTTCCCGGTGTCAGGAAAACAGTTTTGTTAAAATCATCACCCTATACAAAAGTTGTGAATGCTCCCGCGTATATTACTTTAAGAATCATGGGACAGGAACCTGATGAATCGAAGTATAACGATGACCGTAAAAATATTGCAGTATTGCTGGAGGGCAGGTTTAAATCGCTTTTTAAAGATCGTATACCACCCGAAATAGCCAATGATAAAGATATTGGTTATAAAGAAAAAAGCGATGAAACCAGGATGATTGTTGTAAGTGACGGTGACATTGCAAAAAACCAGTTTCATATTCCCAAAGGATATCCTTTACCGCTGGGATACGATCAGTATACTGGGCAAACTTTTGGCAATAAAAATTTTATCTTAAATGCGTTTGATTATTTAATAGATAAATCAGGTTTGATATCAGTTCGTAACAAAGAAATTAAGTTGCGTCAACTTGATAAAACCAAGATTGCCAATCACAGATTCCTGATACAGGTTTTGAATGTTGTTGTTCCTGTAATATTGGTTATCATTTTCGGAATGATCTATAACTATATCAGAAACCATAAATATCAAAACCCCTGGTAAAAATTTTTAGCAAAAAATTATGAAGAAAAACCGCATAATAATCATCGTAACTATTGTATTATTGCTGATTGCAATCATACTTATTTTCTCCCGAACCAAATCAACATTGCGTGGCGATATAAGCGATTTTGCCATTGAGGATACTTCAAAAGTGACCAGGATTTTCCTTGCAGATAAAGATGGCAATGAAGTAACCCTTGAAAGAAAAAATGATGCCGAATGGATCATTAACGGTAAATTTGATGCCAGCATTTACAAGGTAAATTCTTTGCTCAAAACAATGAATGATCTTAAGGTAAGAGCTCCTGTTCCATTATCTGCCCACAATACTGTAGTAAGGCGCCTGGCCTCCGCGTCCGTGAAGGTTGAGATTTACCAGGTCAAGCCCTGGCTTAATATCTTTAACTGGATCAAATTGTTTAATAAGGAAAGGCTTGTAAAGACATATTATGTGGGCGGGCCATCCCAGGACAACCTGGGAACCTATATGCTGATGGAAAATTCAACCAAACCTTACCTGGTTTATATTCCGAGATTCCGTGGGTTTCTTACTCCGCGATACTCTGCTAAAGAAACCGATTGGCGCGACCACCAGATATTCGATCATGAAATTGACGATATACGCACCATTGAACTAACGTTTTTTAAAAAACCCAAAGAATCATACAAGGTATATAATATTGACAACTTGCATTTTGATGTGATTGATCAATACAAGAAAGATACATTGAAAGATTTTGATACCCTGAAGCTCATAAGTTTTGTTACTGCCTTTGAGGATATGAAATGTGAGGCGATTCTAACCAAATCACTTAAACAGCAATTTATTGACTCGGTTACTTCAACCAGGCCTGTTCACAGGATCACAGTAGTGGATAAAAAAGGTGACACTACCCAGTTGATCACTTATTATAAAAAAGGATTCAGTCATCTTTATCAGGAAGATGGCGCTGCACTTGAACCTTTCGATCTTGACAGGCTGTACGGATTAACCCGGAAAACAGGAGATTTTGTTATGTTGCAGTATTTTGTATTTGATAAAGTTTTAAGGCCTTTGTCATACTTTACAAAAGATCGCACAGGGAATTAATAATTCCAAAGTTCAATCACATTTTTGGGTATGCTAATTACGTTTACTTTATCTTTGCTTTTTAAAGCGCAAATACGTTTCATTTTCAGGTGTCATTTTTTGATCAAATACGGAAAAACACTTTTGTATTAAACATACTTACCCTGATTTCCGGCACTGCCATTTCTCAGGGAATTCTTTTTGCAGCTACCCCTTTACTTTCCAGGCTTTTTACCCCGGATGATTTTGGGGTATTTTCGGTTTATGCTGCCAGTGTTTCCATAATTGCTTCAGTTGCCAGTTGGAAATACGAATTGGCAATTATGCTCCCGGAGAAAGAAAAGGATGTACAGGCCCTCTTTGTTTTATCAATGCTGGCAACATTTGTAACAGCCGTGGTTGTTTTTTTACTGATTCTGATCTTCAAACCTTTGATTGCTGCTTATGCCACAGATCAAATCAACGATTTTATCTGGATTGTTCCTTTGGGTGTGTTATTTGCAGGCTGGTTGCAGGTATTGATTTCATTCGGAACGAAAAAGAAAATGTTCAAATCGATATCTATTTCACGTGCTTCGCAGGCAGCCGCAGGAGTAGCAGCACAAAGTTCAGTTGGCGGATTTAATCTTTTCAGCCAGGGTTTGGTCTGGGGAAAACTTACAGGTGATATAGTTGCATTTTTGTATTTACTCATCATACAAATCAAGAAGCAATACATTCAAATCAGGCTTGTTACAAAAGAAGGAATACAAATCAATGCAAAAAAATATAAAGATTTTCCCAAATATCAGAGTTTTGCACAATTTCTTTCGAGCCTTTCACAAAACCTTCCTTACCTAATGTTCTCAACACTTTTCAGTGCGGAGATGGCCGGGTTTTATATGCTGACTTCAAGGGTGCTTTATGCACCTTCATCCTTGATTGCCCGTTCAACGAGAGAGGTTTATTATCAGAAAGCAGCAGAAATTTATGCTGCAGGTACTTCCATAAGGCCAATATTCTGGAAAACTACTTTAGGTTTGGCAAAACTTGGAGTTTTACCTTTTGTTCTGCTAGGTGTTTTTGCTCCTTTTATTTTCACGTGGGTGTTTGGGCCGGAATGGAGAATGTCCGGAATTTATGCACAAATAATTATTGGTTGGTCTTTTTTGGGATTTGTCAACCCGCCATCAACAGCATCTTTGTATATATTAGGTTTACAGAGGGTTAGCCTGAAATATGAGTCTTTAATGATAATATTCAGAATATTGAGTATATTTATTGGCTACATTTTATTTAAAGATGATATTGCATGCGTGATTTTATATGCATCTGTAGGAGTGTTTTTTAACTTGTTTCTAATTTCTTACATTTATAAAAAAACAGGGGTGAGAAAAGAATGAACATAGGTCTTTTAAAAGAAATTAAAAATGATGAATACAGGGTAGCTTTATTGCCATCACAAGCACAATTGTTAAACAAAAGAGGACATCAGGTTTTTGTGGAAGAATCTGCTGGACTGGCTGCTGGATTTCCTGATCAGGATTACATTGATAACAATGCCATTGTTTGTAATAAAAAGAAAGTACTTGATAATGCAAAATTGATCTTAAAAGTTAAGGCCCCTCTCGAATGCGAAAAAAATGATTATGCCTCCGAACAAATTCTTTTTACATATTTACATTTTGATGAAAATATAAGTCCTGAAAAGATCAATGAATTAATCAAAAGCGGCTTTTTGGGTATTGCCTATGAATGGGTTGAAGAAAACGGCAAGTATACTTTACTGGAACCTATGAGTATTTTAAGTGGTTACCTTTTTGCCCAGAAAGCTATGGAACTTTGCACCGATCATAAAGGAATTCTTTGTGGGGATTATGAAAACTTATATGAGGCAGCAAAGATTTTGATT
>CAZTAW010000239.1:0-5234 GCA_964611705.1 uncultured Bacteroidales bacterium | reverse complement strand
AACTTCCTTGTATGTAATACCGGGTTTGCAGCCCTTGATGGCCTCCTGGTTTGCTTTTAAAACGATTTCGTAAATTTCTTTCTGACGCGGATCAAATTTACCTCCAACAGGAACACTGCGAGTAATATCGCTTGCATAATGCATTGTGGTTTCTGCGCCTGCATCAGTCACCATCATTCTGCCTTTTTCGAGGGTGTTGCCATGATAATGATTGTGCAGGGTTTCGCCATGAATACTCAGGATGATGGGAAAAGAAACCGGTCCGCCTTTTGAAAGCGAGATTCCTTCAATCCTTCCTGCGATTTCTCTTTCGATAACACCGGGCTGTGCCATTTTCATGGCTGTAGTATGCATTTCATATGCGATATCAACGGCCTTTTCAATTTCTGCAATTTCATATTCATCCTTGATTGATCTGAGCTTTACAATGGCTTTGATCAATTCGACGGAGACGTAATTATCTACCCTGGATGTTGTAAATCCAAGTAAATCTTTAAGTAGTATTCTGTGTTCTCCGCGATAAGGAGGAGGGAAGTGTATTTTTCTACCGGAATTGATTGCATCATTCAGGAATTCGGCAAGCTTATCAAAAGGCATGGTGTTTTGCATGCCAACTTTTTCAGCCCGCTCTGCCATTGATGGTTGGGGGCCCATCCAGATGATGTCATCCATTGTAACGTCATTGCCAAAAATGTAATCTTTGTCATTATCCACGTCCAAAACACCTGCAAGGTCGGGATGATCAAGCCCGAAAAAATACAGGAAGTTGCTGTCTTGCCTGAAATGATATCCATTGGCGGGATAATTCATTGCTGATTCGTTATTGCCTAAAAAGAGCAGCAGTCCTGATCCAAACTCTTCCCTTAAACGGTTTCTTCTGTCTGTGTAAATTTCTTTTGGAAACATAGTTTTATTTATTTTTGATTGATAATCGTTTTAGTTAATTAATTAAACAGGAATAAAGAGCATATATTGTTTCGCTTTTGTTTGCTTTATCTACTGTTTCTTCGCAAGATTCATCATTTCTCCGATGGTATCGGGATCTGATGGGATATGCTCCATCAGGTCAACCGGGCCTTTTTCAGTAATGAGGATGTCGTTTTCTATCCTGATGCCAAAATTTTCTTCCCTGATATATAACCCGGGTTCGCATGTTAGTACCATTCCGGGTTTTAAGGGTTCGTATTTGGAACCTACATCATGTACATCCAATCCCATGTAATGTGCAACACCATGCATTAAAAATTTAAGGGTATTTGATTTTGCATTTTCTTTGTCTGCTATTTCCTTGTTTGAAAGTAATCCAAGGTTCAATAACTCTTTTTGCATGAGCTTTAAAACCTCTTTATTGATCTTCTCAATCGTATTACCAACAACATACATTTTTTTTACCTTTTGCTGCACCCTCAATACTGAATCATAGCATGCTCTTTGTCTTTCGGTAAATTTTCCGTTTACAGGAATTGTTCGCGTACAATCCGAGGCATAGTTATTTACCTCCGCACCGAAATCCATCAACAGCAAATCACCATTTTTGCATGTATCCTTGTTCTCGTTATAATGAAGAATCAATGCATTTTTGCCTGTTGCAATTATTGGATGGTAAGCAAATTTACTGAGGTGTCGTGTAAATTCATGACTCATTTCTGCTTGAATTTCATATTCGGTAACACCTGGTTTTACAAACCTTAGAATTCTTTCAAAAGTCTTTCCGGTCAGGTGACAGGCATTTTTAATCTGGTTGATCTCATCGGCTTCTTTTTGAAGACGAAGCGAAGTTAATAAAGGCGCCAGGCGTTTAAAGGTATGGGAAGGATATTCCTTTTTTAATTGGTCAGTAAACCGAAGATCACGACTGATCACTTCCGGCCTGAATTTTGGATATTCGTTGGCATTAATATAAACATGGTTGGAGTGACCCATTAATTCATTTAGCGCTGCATCTAATTCTTCAAGATATTTTACGGTTTTAATTCCTGAAATCTGTGTAGCTTCCTTTTTGGTTAACCTGTGTCCATACCAGGCTTCCATTTTCGGGTTCGGTTTCAGGATAAATAATATTTCTTTCAGCTTTTTTGAAGGGCTTTCGGGGCAGAGCAACAAGAGTGTTTTTTCCTGATTGATACCTGTTAAATAAAACAAGTCTGAATTTTGCCTGAAGAGAAAATATTGATCACCATTACGGGGCATTTCATCATTGGCATTCACAATGGCCACGGATTTGGATGCAAGTTTATCTGCCAGTTTTGTGCGGTTCTTTATAAAAAGCTCTGTACTCAATGGTTTGGGAAGCATTTTTAACAATTATTTAAAATGAATAAAAATTTAATCTCCTGCTTGATTTACAATTGACCAATAAAGATAAAACCCTAACTTTGTCGGATTCTTTAGCAAAGAAAGATATTTTGGGCATGAATTCATAATTCTTCGGATCATTTTTTGACAAATTAACAGATTATGGCAAAAACAGGATTTCATCAATCATCGCTTACCAGGAAGTATATTATGGCCTTTGCAGGCCTTTTTTTAGTTATGTTTCTTTTTGTGCATCTTGCTATCAATCTCACGGTACTTCTGCCGGAAACAGAAAATTATGAGGTTAAGGAGATATTCAATAAGGCGGCGCATTTTATGGGCACAAATGTTTTTATCAAAGTATTTGAAATTGTGCTTTTTGGAGGTTTTATCATTCATATTATATACGGAATTGTACTTCAGATACAAAACTGGATGGCTCGTCCGAAACGATATAAAGTTGAGGGATGGTCACATACTTCCCCGTTCTCAAAGTTTATGATCCATACGGCAATTATTATCTTCATTTTTCTGGTGATCCACCTGATTGATTTTTATTTTAAGGCAAAGTTTTTCCATGGTGCTGAAAGCATTTACTATGATGGTAAAGAGTATCACGACCTTGGGGCATTGGTTTTGGATAAATTTGAAAATCTTTGGTTTGTGATCGGATATATCATTGCCTTTATTGTATTAGGATTCCATTTGCACCATGCTTTTCAGAGCGGATTTCAATCTTTGGGATTGAATCACCCGAAGTATACTCCGTTTATCAAAGCAATCAGTTTGATCATCTCGATTATTTTACCGGCAGGATTTACCATTATCCCGGTTTTTATTTATTTTCAGTTAATTTAATTGTTGAATATTACAGAAGAAAAAATATACCATGACGAATAAATTGGATGCAAAAATACCTGAAGGCCCGCTGGCAGAAAAATGGACAAAGTATAAAGGAAGCTGTAAGCTGGTTAATCCGGCCAACAGAAAAAGGCTTGACATCATACTGATCGGTACAGGTTTGGCAGGTTCTGCTGCTGCTTCAGCACTTGGGGAAATGGGTTATAACATAAAGGTGTTCTGCTATCAGGATACTCCCCGCAGAGCGCACTCTGTTGCCGCCCAGGGCGGTATCAATGCCACAAAAAATTATAAAAATGATGGTGATAGTGTGTACCGCTTGTTTTATGATATGATTAAAGGTGGCGATTATCGTGCACGAGAAGCCAATGTTTATCGCGCAGCAGAAGTAAGCAGCGCTACCATTGATCAGCTTACTGCCCAGGGTGTGCCCTTTGCACGGGAGTATGGCGGGACACTCTCTAACAGGTCATTTGGAGGTGTTCAGGTTTCCAGGACTTTTTATGCAAAAGGACAGACCGGACAGCAGTGTTTGCTCGGGGCTTTTTCCGGTTTATGCCGGCAGATCAGTAAAGGCACGGTTACCATGTACCCAAGGCGTGATGTGCTTGATATTGTTTTGATTGATGGAAAAGCACGCGGTGTTATCACACGAAATCTGGTTACAGGGGAAATTGAAAGACATTCGGCTCATGCTGTAATTCTTGCATCCGGCGGCTACGGTACGGTTTATTATCTTTCAACGCTTGCAGTGAACTCAAATGCAAGTATTGCCTGGAATGCCTTTAAAAAAGGCGCTTATTTCGCCAATCCAAGCTTTATTCAGATTCACCCGACAAGTGTGCCCGTTTTAAATGATTACCAGGCAAAACTAACTTTGATGTCCGAATCATTAAGAAATGACGGTAGAATATGGGTTCCGAAGGAAAAAGGCGACAAAAGGCATCCCAATGAAATACCGGAAGAAGAACGTGATTATTATCTCGAAAGACGTTATCCGGCCTTTGGTAATTTAGTGCCTCGTGATGTTGCATCAAGAGCAGCCAAAGAACGTTGTGATGCAGGATACGGTGTCGGTGATACAGGCCTGGCTGTGAATCTTGATTTTAAAGATGCCATTGCCAAACAAGGTCGCAAAGCTATAGAAGATAAATATGGTAACCTCTTTGAAATGTACCACAAAATAACAGGAATTGATCCCTATGAAGAGCCCATGAGAATATATCCGGCAGGACATTATACCATGGGCGGTTTATGGGTTGATTATAACCTGATGACAACCGTACCGGGTTTATTTGCCATTGGCGAGTCAAATTTCTCCGATCACGGAGCTAATCGTCTGGGCGCAAGTTCCCTTATGCAATGCGCAGGCGATGGTTATTTTATTATTCCATACACAATTGGAAATTACCTGGCTGATGAGATCAAGGTTCCGCGTTTTTCAACCGACCTGCCTGAGTTTAATAAAGCCGAAAAAGAAGTGCAGGAAAAAATTGACAGGCTGCTCTCAATAAATGGAAAAGAAACTGTTACATCCTTTCATAAAAGACTGGGAAAAATACTCTGGGATTACAGTGGCATGGTTAGAAATGAAGATGGATTGAAGAAAGCCCTCGATTTGGTTAATGAGCTGCAAAAAGAATTCTGGGATAATGTTAAAGTACCCGGCTCTTCGGACGAATTGAACCAGGAGCTTGAGAAAGCCGGAAGAGTTGCGGATTTCTTTGAACTAGGAAAATTAATCATCCGCGATGGATTAAACCGCAAAGAGTCATGCGGAGCGCATTTTCGTGAAGAAAGCCAAACCGAAACAGGTGAAGCCAAAAGAGATGATCAAAACTATGCTTATGTTTCGGCATGGGAATTCTCCGGTGAGCGTGAAGAACCAATGCTTCATAAAGAACCACTGGTGTTTGAAAATGTTGAATTGAAAGAAAGAAGCTATAAATAATCAATTTTTTTGTTCTGTAAGTCACTGAATGTAAGATAAAAGATAGCAAAATGAATTTCACCTTAAAAATATGGCGGCAAAAAAACGCAAAAACAAAAGGCAGATTTGTAAAATACATAGATCGGAA
>CAZTAW010000238.1:0-5238 GCA_964611705.1 uncultured Bacteroidales bacterium | reverse complement strand
AACCGGACATTCTCACATCCGGCTTTGTTTTTCAGTATGTTCTATATTACTCTATTCCGGAAAAATACTTCATAAATTGCACCCTTTCGAATGCAGCAGGATTTTCTGACTTTTTCACGCTCATTTTTCCAATGAAATCGCTCAGGGAACCATAATTATGTCTTTCCATCCAGCTTTCCAATTCTTTAATCATACCCGGAATTACACCAAATCCATCTTTATACAATACAGATGCAATTTGAACGGCTTTTGCTCCGGCCAGTAATTGTTTGATAACACCCTTGCCGTCATGAACTCCGGTGGATGCAGCTATATCACAATGCAGCCTGTCGGAAAGCATTGCAACCCATCGAATGGATGCTGCAATCTCTTCAGGTATGCTGAAGACGTGAGAAGGTTTTACTTCTAACTTTTCTATATCAATATCAGGAGAAAAGAAACGGTTAAACAATACAATACCTTTAATGCCTGTCCATGAGAGTTTTAGTGTTGTATATGCCAAACCTGAAAAATAATAGCTTATCTTAAGAGCTACGGGTATTTTTACAACCTTCATTACTTTCTCAGCAATTTCAAAATAAATTTTTTCATTGTAATTTCCGTCATGCTTCGAATCGGATGGAAGAATAAAAACATTCAATTCAAGCGCATCCGCTCCGGCATTTTCAATCTTCTTTGCAAAATAAATCCACTCTGAAGATGAAATGCAGTTAATGCTCCCAATTATAGGAATACTAACAGTTTCTTTCGCATCCTTAATCAGTTTCAGGTAGTTATCCACATCACGGTCTTTTGTATAGTTCATGATATAATCCTGTGCTTCCGGATAAGCATTGGTTACCTGATCAGCATCGTATGTTTTATTGCCTTCCTGTAATATTTGCTCCTCAAAAAGTGATTTAATAACAACGGCAGCAGCCTGATTTTTTTCTATTTCTTTAATGTTCTCCAATGAATTTGTAAGGCCCGAGCTTCCAACAATGATCGGATTTCTTAACTGAAGACCCATGTAATTAGTTGATATATTCGCCATTACACCTCCGAATATTTATTAATGATTCATTTTTAAGTCAGACAAATTTAAATAATTATTTAAGATGGTGCTGCAAGCAAGTCAAAAATCTGTCATTTATCCTGCAAAAACCGGCTTCTTTATTAACATATCTATGTTCACAATTAATCATAATTTAACATTACAACAATGTTTTCAAAACTAACTTTAATCCGTGAATTAAAGAGGAGGATAAATCGAACCGATATCTCCTTTAAGGGTTAATAAATATCTATATTAATCAACACTAAACAGCATGAATGCAAATGCAATATGTGCCTGGATTATGTTAAGTACGGTGTTTACAGCCCCGTTGCTCTCCCAGCCTACTATTATCCACCAGCCATCGGATACTTCAATATGTGTTGACGAAAACGCCTTGTTTAAAATTATTGCGGTAAATGCACAAACCTATCAATGGCAGGAAAATGATGGTTTTGGGTGGTACGACATTACTGCAGGTATAACTTATACATCAGGAGAAAACACACCGGAATTAACAATTTCTGATGCCAATACAGGATTAAATGCCTATCAGTATCGTTGTTATGTGCTGGATAATTCAGGTCAATCCGACACTTCAGATGCCGCATCGTTGTTTGTTAACAACACCCCTGTTATTTTGAGCAATCCTCTGAATCAAACAGAGTGCAGGAATGACATTGCCGTTTTCAACATCGAAGCCCAGAACCAGACCCATTTTCAGTGGCAGGAAAACAATGGCAACGGTTGGCAAAATCTGATTAACAACGCTTTTTATTCCGGGGTTGAAACGTCAGAATTGTCAATTTATACCGTTACCGGTATGAACAGTAATGATTATCGCTGTATGGTCTATAACCACGGATGTGGCATTCCATCAGCAGAAGCCAATCTTACCGTAAAGCCGCTTCCTTTGTTATTTTTTGTAACAGGTGGAGGTGCATTCTGTGAAGGAGATGAAGGAGTGCCAATTCAGCTTAGCGGTTCGGAAACGGGTATAACATATGAGCTTTTATTAAATGATGTATCAACAGGAATAGTGCGAACAGGAACTGGCAATCCTCTCGACTTTGGTGTTTTTACCGAAACCGGAACTTATACCATCCGCGCCATAAACGGGCAAACTACTTGCGAAAACATGATGTACAACTCAGCCGAAGTTTATGAAGTACCCTTGCCAATTGCATACGAAATCAGCAGCATTGGTTCGTTTTGTGAAGGCAGCGAAGGTGTCTCAATATGCCTCAGCGGCTCTGAAACCAATGTAGAATACGAGTTATTGCTTGATGGCGCTCCTACCGGAAAATACATAAATGGAACAGGAAATGAAATTTGCTTCGATCACCAATTACAGGAAGGAACTTATACAATTACCGGAACAAAACTCAATGCCGGATGCAGCAATGAAATGACAGGTTCGGTTGAAGTTGTTTTCCAGTCCAAACCCATTTGCAATGCAGGAAATGATCAGATAATTCATTTTGGAACTTCTACAACTTTATCAGGAACAGTTAACGGAAATGATGATAACTATTTTTTTTCATGGCACCCTCAAAATCTACTCGAAAATGCTGAAATACAAAATCCTGTTACCAGGCCGCTGACAACAACTACGGATTTTGTTCTTAAGGTTACAAATAAAAACACAGGTTGTGTAAGTAATAATGATACGGTAACCGTGCACATTGTTGATGGTCCGTTAAGTGTGATTGCAAAAGCAGATCCGCAGATTATTTGCGAAAGCGGAAAAACAAAACTGAGAGCCATTGTGAGTGGCGGTAGTGGTAACTACACTTATTCATGGACTTCAAATCCGCCGGGATTCACTTCCTCGCAACAAAGCATGAACGTATATCCTGAAGAAAACACTACATACACTGTAAATGTAAATGATGGTACTGATGATGCAAGCGACGATGTAAGCATTTATATTTCAGAAATCCCTCAGATTTATAATGTAATCGGAGGAGGCATTATCTGCCAAAACAGCGATGGAGCGGAAATCGGATTAAGCAATTCGGAACCGGGTGTTTACTATGAGCTTTTCCTGAACGGAAGCAACCTGAATGCCATTAAAGCGGGGACCGGACAATCAATTGTTTTCGGTAAGTTCAATGAAGAAGGCACTTATTATGTAAATGCTTTTGGTGCCTCAGGCCAATGTGCAGTCAGCATGAATGGCACAGCCGAGATTGTAATAAACGAAAGCCCGCTTGTAATCACCGGTGAACATCAGGTAATTCCAAAAGGAACAAGCACACAACTTGCTGCCACAGTTACAGGTGGATCAGGTAACTACCATTATTTCTGGAAACCGGAAAACCGTCTCCAGAATCCGTATCTTAGAGATCCGTTTACAATATCATTAAATGAATCCGAACTATTTACGTTAAACGCTTCTGATGCTGAAAACAGTTGCAACAGCAACGAAGATACAACAGTTGTTTTTGTTAGCGGAGGCGAACTTACGCTAAATGTTTTTGCACAATCTGATATTATGTGCAGTAATCGGGAAAACAAGCTGATTTGCTTACCAACCGGAGGAACCGGGTATTACTATTATGAATGGACTTCAAACCCGCAGGGTTTTACTTCCGGGCGCTTCGATCCGATAATAAAACCTGAGGTTACAACTACTTATTATGTAAGGGTTACTGATGGAGATCAGATTAAATCGGATTCCATTACAATTTACGTAAATAATTCGCCGGGTGAATTCAATCTGACCGGAGGTGGCGGTTTCTGTCCGGCCGACTTCGGTACAGTCATCGGACTGGATGGTTCCGAAAATGGAGTTATGTATGAACTATATATTAATGACCTTCCAACAGGACAAATGATGCAGGGAACAGGCAGTGAAATTCAATTTCCCAAACAAAGTCAAACAGGAATTTATACCATCAAAGGATACAACTCTTCTTGTACTACATTAATGAACGGACTAACAGAAGTGTATATGAACTGGCCTCCAACACAATACCAGCTTGGCGGCAATCCGGTTAACTGCGAAGGCAGCGCCGACGCCTACATAGAACTTAGCGGTTCTGATCTGAATACCGAATACGAGCTTTACAGAAACAGCCAACCAACCGGAATTCTCAAATCAGGAACAGGTGAAGAAATCATATTTGAGGGTATTTCACAAGAAGGCAATTATACCATAAACGCCGGCAACATTATTACAGGATGTTCATCAATGATGAATGGCAATCTCGAAATAGTTACCCTCCCCTCACCTGTCGGTTATGTGAAAGACACAACGGTTTGCATTGGAGACAATATACAGGTTTCGGCAAGTGGCGGTAATTACTATACCTGGCAAACAACACCTCCCAAATATACCGACACGATAGATGTTGAGTTGTATTCCGATACGAGCCTTACGGTATTAATTGCCAACGATTATGGTTGTTACGACCTGAAAGAACTGCAAATTACAGTTGAGGAACTGCCTGATTTCACCATGAATAAGCAAGGTAACCTTATTATTATTGATCCTGCAGGGTATGCCAACTACAGATTTGTTTACAACAATGATATTTTACAGGAAGGAATAACAAATGAGTTCAATATTCCTGCATCCTTAAGCAAAGGCGATACACTTTTTACTGAAGTCACCAATCTTTTCGGATGCACTGCCAGTGATTTTCTGATACTTGATAATAATTTAAGCGTAAATGCATTTACACCCAACGGCGATGGATACAACGATGTTTTCCTGAAAGGCAGCGAAATCAAGATTATTGACCGCTGGGGCAAAGAGCTTTATCATGGCATTGAAGGATGGGACGGTAAATATAACGGAAAGCTGGTTACTCCGGGAACATATTTTTATATCCAGTACCTGCGAGACCCAAATGGAAATGTAATTAGCACCTTCAAAGGTACTGTTACACTAATTAAAGAATGATTCAGTTATGAAAAGAGCTTTACAATTATTCTTCATATTCTTCATTTCTTTTTCTGCATTTTCCCAGTCAAAGTGGATTGAAAAGGCAGAACAGGAAGCCGAATCCAATAACTTCCTCGGAGCCATCAAATATTATAAGAAAGCTTACGAGGAACAGCCTGATATTTCCATAAAAAGAAATTTATCATTTGAAATTGCCAATTGTTACATGGCAATGAATCTTTGCAAGGAAGCCTTACCCTGGTTCGAAGAAAGTATTGACAAGCATAATATACAGCCTGATCTGTATTATCAT
>CAZTAW010000237.1:0-5241 GCA_964611705.1 uncultured Bacteroidales bacterium | reverse complement strand
ACCGATGTGGATCTGACAGTCTTAATCCTTGTTGTAATGGAAGATAGTCTCTGACAGAGGAGGCCGCATGATTGTTCAGATGAAAAAAGTCTTAATCCTTGTTGTAATGGAAGATAGTCTCTGACACAACGGATTATCATGACCAGTTTGCACTCTGGAAGTCTTAATCCTTGTTGTAATGGAAGATAGTCTCTGACAAATTTACGGTTTATTGGACAGATGGATATCAAAGTCTTAATCCTTGTTGTAATGGAAGATAGTCTCTGACGCATGTTGTTCAATCTCAAACAACCGGACTGATGTGTCTTAATCCTTGTTGTAATGGAAGATAGTCTCTGACAAACCTGACGGTGAATGGAACCGCGTACGTCGAAAAGTCTTAATCCTTGTTGTAATGGAAGATAGTCTCTGACAGCACTTTTTATAAAAACCTGAAATTGTTGCAATTAACCCTTCTTTCAGCACATTTTTTATCTGAAAACCCAAAAAAAACGGTGTTTTTTAGAGGGGTGCAAAAGTACAACAAATTCTTTTTCATTCAGTAATTATTTTATGCGTAACTAAGCCTAACAAATATAATCATTTTTCTTATTTTGGTCTTAAATACCTTAACAAATAAAATCATGTCGATAAACAGATACCAGTTCAAACGTTACGAAATTATCGATGAATGCCTGCAAAGCGGAAATATCTGGTCGAAAATGCAACTTAAGGAAAGGGTGGAAACAGAGCTTGGACTGCCATACAGTGAAAGAAATTTCTATGGAGATATTAAGCGAATGAAGGAAGAAATCTATGATGCTCCGATTGAAACTCTAAGGGGTAAAGGTTACCGCTACACGGATCCGGACTTCTCAATTAAGAACCAGCCCTTATCGGATGCCGACAAAGAATCATTGAAAGAAGTGATCGGCTTACTTAAACAATTCCGGGGATTCAGGTATTTTACCGGGGCAGAGAGCATTATCTATAAAATTGAGGAGAGTATCAATCTTTCCGATTTCTCAGAAATACAGCTTGATGTTGTGCCTGATTATAAAGGTATCGAACACATGGGCAAATTGCGTGATGCTATCAGGGGAAAGCAGGTGGTGATGATTGAATATGCCCCCTTTAATACCGATACAAAAAAATACCATAACCTGCATCCTTATGTTTTAAAGGAATATAACAGGCGATGGTTTGTATTCGGTTATAACCAGAAACTAAGAAGAAATGAAATTTATGCCCTTGACAGGATAGAGGATTTACATACAACAAGCCTGGATTATAAAGAACCGGATAAAGAAGAACTTAAAAACTATTTCAGGGATATTTACGGTGTTACAAATTACAAAGCCAGAAAACCGGAAGAAACCATACTCAGAATAAAAAGCATAAGGGCCAAATACGTAAAAACCAAACCCCTTCATCACAGCCAGCAGGTCATTAAGGAAACCCCAGGCTTTACCTGGTTCAAATATTACCTGAAAGAAAGTCCCGAGCTAATTACATGGATACTTGGCTTTGGCAAGGATATAAAAGTTGAAAGTCCGTTGGGCCTGGTAAAAAAAATAAAGGATAATTTGGGTAAATCCCTGGAAGCATATGGCGATAAATCAATGGAGAATGCATGACCTCAAAACAAAGTGAAGAACCTGCACGGAGAAAAAACCCTCATTCCCGTAAAACGGATTGAATAATGAATTTTACAAATCCCTGCTTTGAATGTTGATTTTCTTTAAAAATCCTTTAAGATCATCCAGAAACCTTATTTCTCCTTCCTGCTTGCTGATCAGTTTCAAGGTGTCCTTGTGCATTGTTACGGATAGCTCAGTGAATTTACTGATCTCTTCCAGGTAGATACCGGCTAATTCCATTAAAGAATCTTTGTATAACCTGCCTTCATTGATGGCCCTGAAAACGGCTTTTTTTTCATCTACCGAGAGTGAAATTGAAAAGTTAATCAATTGGCTCAGTAATTCCTTTCCGAATTCGGCAAATTCCCCATCCCGTGTTTGGATTATAATTTTAAAATTGGTTCCCTTATTAAGTTCGCCTGCTATATTGTATTTGTTTTCCTGTGCCATGGTATTTTTGAATGCTTAACAATCAAATTTACATTGTCAAAATGCAGCCTATTTGCATTATTCAGACATATTTTGAACAGGAACATTATTAAATTCCGGCTATCCATAAAAGTTCATTTGGAATGTAGTGCTTTGCCGCTCATAACTTCAGCGCAGGCTGGAAAGCTAATCAGGTAATGAAAAACCGAGTGATAAAAAACAACCATCAATCCTTGCAACAAAGGGAGTCCGTATGGATTTTAGAGGAAGATAATCTCTGACTTAACGAGTATTTCGTTGCCGGCGTGCTTGTGTACTCGGGTATTAATCCTTGTTGTAGTGGAATGTACTACTAAATTACAAACTTTCCTTGATAGTTCTTTGGCTTCCAAATTTCTAATTTCCAATTTCCAGTTTCCACCCCCGTCTTTCCCGATTTCGTACCTCATCGGGATTGTTCGACTAAAGGCTTTGCTTCGCATGCTCGCAAAGCCTTAGTCTCACGAAAATCCTTGTTGTAGTGGAAGATAGTCTCTGACGTCGGAGAAAATTTGGGAAAAAACGACGTTCGACAGTCTTAATCCTTGTTGTAGTGGAAGATAGTCTCTGACGTGTAAAGGGCTCGTGGACATAAGAAGAGACTGAAGGTCTTAATCCTTGTTGTAGTGGAAGATAGTCTCTGACTGGACATTAGCAAACTGTCAAAAAAAGCCTCACAAGTCTTAATCCTTGTTGTAATGGAAGATAGTCTCTGACGAAGGGTATGACATCTATTTGGTGTCGGCCTTGTATTAGTCTTAATCCTTGTTGTAATGGAAGATAGTCTCTGACACTACCACATCAAGTGACAATTTTGAAAAAAGATGTCTTAATCCTTGTTGTAATGGAAGATAGTCTCTGACTTCGCGACAAATTAATTGTTCGCTGATTTCTCGACAGTCTTAATCCTTGTTGTAATGGAAGATAGTCTCTGACCCGGAAATCACAAAGGAAGCACAAAACTTGGCTTTGTCTTAATCCTTGTTGTAATGGAAGATAGTCTCTGACTTGAATGAAGTCGTTGTGGCCACAAGCCAATTCTTGTCTTAATCCTTGTTGTAATGGAAGATAGTCTCTGACAGCACATTTTATAAAGGCCTGAAAATGTTGAAACTAAACCTTGTTCTATGCAAAATTTCAATCAAAAACCTCCAAAAAACCTTATTTTTTAGAGGGGTGCAAAGATACAACAAATTTTCTTTCATTTTACATCCTTTCCAAGAACCCTTTTTGTTAAATAATTTATACAAATATATAAGATTATTTTTTTAATGCTTCTATTTTTTAAAAAATATTGATTAGCGAAACAAGTCAGATAACCAGGGTGCTGCCAGGATACACGACAAGTTCAAAATCCACGTTCCGCCCCAGCATTTTCATTTTGTTCAGGATGTCTTCACCTACCGGTATAAAGAAAATACTATCATGATTGTCGTACATGGCATTAATCTCTTTTAAGGTATTGAATATTTCCATGTACTTTTTTCTTTTCAAACCGGCAATGAAAACCGACTTTTGTACTCTTGTACATGAATTCCGGATCAAATACTTTGCTACATGTGTACGTATTTTATCGTTTTCAATATCATACAGAATAAATGCATACACTTCGTCTGATCTTTTTCTCTTCATTGTAGCCATGAATTCTTCCATAAGTTTTTGTTTTTCATCAATAGACAGGCCCTGGCGTTCTACATTAACATAACTTAATTCACATCCCGTACCAAGACCTGCCTGTTTTATTCTTAGTACCTTTTGATAAAAACTTAGTTTTTTTCTTTTAGCCATTGGCCGTAAAATTAGTTTAGCGAAATATCGCGGGTAGCCAACCTTGTGATTCTTTCAATACAAGCAGTTTTTTTTCGTGCTTTGTTTTTAGGTAAATACAATACATTTTCTATCAATGCCTTGCATAATTCTCCAAACTTACGATCGGAACCGTTTTTGGCAGTTATTACAACGCTAAAACCGCTTTTGCCATAGTACAAATTTATCTGGCTAAATACATTTTCCATTTTAAAGGTAATCTGTTTGCCATATTGGATATCAATATGATTATCGACAAAAATTCCAAGTTTCCCTGCTTGTTTGATAATGGGTTCAACAACAGCCTGAAGTGCTTCCGGCACGTAAACCTCAGGCTTCCGTTTGTTTGTTTTGGGATTTAATTTCTGCAGAATCTCCGTATATATTTCATCTGTTAGTTTACCCTCCTGGTTTTTACTTTTATCCTGAATTTCCATGTTTGTATTTAGTAAATCATACTGAGATATATAATCCGCAGGATCAACTGCTTTGCACTGTTCATTTACAAAAGCGTCTTTATCAACTGACAAAAAGCAAACCCTTGTTGCATCTTTTGTTGTGAAATCAAGCACATCTTCCAACTTGTATTTCCGGGCAAATCTGGCGGTGAAAGCAGTATAAAAATTGCTAAATTGCTGGGTGTTAGTAATGGGTGTTTTTATTCTAAAAACCAGTTTAATACCATTCCCACCAGGCGAGACAAACAGAAGCGCGATCCGTTTGTCGTTTTTCAGCATTTTCCTGATCCTGTCCTGATCACCCGGTGAATTAATGCAATTATCCAGATCAAGAATAACCCAGTCAGCCTGAATAAAATGATCACATTTTTTCAGATTATTTTCAAATTTAGCCCCTATGAAGTAAGGTAATTTTGCCTTGAACACAACATCAGAAGTAAGGCTTGTGGCCTTATGCATGATAATGGAATCAAGCTTGTCAACCGGAATTTTTTGTATTTGATCATCCTTTTTGACCTTAATCAATCCGTCTTCGATTGAAAGCTTAATTCCGTTTTTGTTTAATACCAGTTGCATGAATCGGGGTTTTTAATCAATCAAATCAAAACCCGTATATTTTCTCAATACCTCCGGTAACACGATACCCTTTGGGGTTTGGTGGTTTTCAAGCAATGCAGCCACGATACGGGGAAGGGCCAGTGCACTTCCGTTCAGTGTGTGGGCATAATGCTTTTTACGGTCTTTGTCTTTAAACCTGAGATTCATTCGCCTGGCCTGAAAGCTTTCGAAATTGGAAACGGAACTAACCTCGAGCCAGCGTTTCTAGGCAGCAGAAAAAACTTCAAAATCATAGGTCATGGCTGCAGCAAAACCGAGGTCACCACCGCACA
>CAZTAW010000236.1:0-5340 GCA_964611705.1 uncultured Bacteroidales bacterium | reverse complement strand
GTTTTACATTACAAACCAGCAAATTTGAAGAACCACAGGAAGATTTTAATGAAAAGAGGTTTTTTCGTACACCAAATCAAAATGGTTATTTTGCAATTGACTGGGGTTTTTATAAAAATTTTCTCCTCTCAACAACAGGAAACTATACAGGAAGTATGTTAGTCCCTTATTTTGGAACTGAAAATCCTGACGGTGAGTTACGTGAATCGGGCAGTTTTTTTGTCCTCGGAGCAAAACTAAGCTATATAGTAAAATTGAATGGTGCTTCGGTAGAATTTTCCGGTGGGATAAAAAACATTTTTAATTCATACCAAAATGATTTTGATATTGGAATTGACCGTGATCCGGGTTATATTTATGGACCATTATCACCTAGCCCGATTTGTTTTGGGATTAAAATTGGAAATATATTAAATTAAAATACCCAGTTGGTAACGAAGGACCGAACGTTAAACGCCTGGAATTATCCGATCTGAAAGCTAATCTGCAGACACACCGGACAGATATAAAGCAAGCTATTCTTGAGGGTAGTTACCAACCGGAGCCGGTACTCGGGGTTGAAATAGACAAACCCAAGGGCGGAAAACGATTGCCAGGTATCCCGACAGTCCTGGACAGAATGATTCAACAAGCTATACAAAAGGAGTTGAACCAACATTTCGACTCGGGATTCTCCCAATCCGGTTACGGTTTCCGGCAGTAGATTAAGATAATGTATCCGGAAGAGTTGGAGGCGTATCCGTACCTGGATAAGAAACCTGATCAAACTTGGATTGCCGGAGTGGTTGGCTGTTAAATGGGGCTTTACGAGACGGGTCGGTTGGCATGTTGTCCAGAGCCCAATTCTCCAAACAACCCTCACCAGCGAACGTTTACAAAAGCGAGGTTTTGTACACACAGTAAGAATTTTTGAAAGATTCTGCCATGTATAGCGAACCACCGTATACCGGCCGGTATTTACGGTGGTCCTCCTTCATTTCATTTCGGAGGATAAATGTGAGAGGGCGAGTGTACGAAATTCTTTTAGTATTTCGCTCTACGCGATTGTAGGGCATGCAAAATACTCCGAATAAATTGACTACATCATAGTAAATTCGTAACTTTGAATAAAAATTTTAAAATGGGACAGGAAACAATAAAACTGGAACTAATTGAATGGCTAACAAAGCTAAATGATATAGATACTCTGAATTTCTTAAAAGTTGTCAAAGAGTCAAGAAATGTAAATCAAGACTGGTGGAATGACCTTACAGAACAGCAACGATTAGGAATTCAAAGAGGATTAAAAGATATTGATGAAGGCAGGATAGTTTCTCACGGTGATGTAAAGAAGAAATATGGATTATAAAATCTTTTGGACTGAGGAAGCTTTAAGAAACCTCGAAGAAATAATTGATTATCTTTTATCCAGGTGGACTCAGAGAGAAGTTGACAACTTTAAAGTAAAGCTATCCAAGCAAATTGACTTGATCAGCAGAAATCCAAAAATGTTCCCCATATCGACCTTTCATCCAAGACTAAGAAAAGCTGTCTTGAGTAAACAGACCTCTATTTTTTATGAGATTAAGAACAATGTAATTTATTTAGCATACATTTTTGTTAACTATAAAACCACAGATAGACTGAAATAAAGCACAGCATTACAACAACGGCTCATAGTGCATGCCGCGATCAGTGGTCATTTGGATAAGAAATTACAATTTGATACTGAGTAAGAATTAACAAACATAAAGGTATACCGATACGGAACAGGTTTGCAATAGTTAAGCTTATGCTCGTATCGGTGTAATTGCATCTAACAAAAAAATGCATTGCATTTTTTTAAGATTCAGTATATAAGCGCGGCACGCAATATAGCCGCGAACCGGAGCGCCGGCATGGGTATTAACTATAGGGTGAGAGTCCCGAACAGGCAGGGGTAAACTGTACTGTTAGTAAGTGGCAAGTGTACCATCGTGAGGTGTTGCATGAAGGCAGCCAGACTAAAAAATCCTGTACTGACAGCCTGTCCTGAACTTATTTCGGGAAACAGAAACTGCATATCGAGGCGGGTGTTTGCTCAGGATAAGGTGGCACAGCCTGTCCCGTTATTCGGGATCACACCAAAGTCCGCTATTTACCACACAGCAGACTAAGTAGATGCGGCAGCGATAGGATGAAAGTTAATATCCTTACCCGGGGAGGTCTTGAATTAGGCTCGGTTTCCTAAATATCAAGAAGTCGGCAGAGGTCATATTAGTTAGAGGAAACGAGCTGTAATAAACTACGGAGGACTCACGATCCAACGAAGGACCGAACGTTAAACGCCTGGAATTATCCGATCTGAAAGCTAATCTGCAGACACACCGGACAGATATAAAGCAAGCTATTCTTGAGGGTAGTTACCAACCGGAGCCGGTACTCGGGGTTGAAATAGACAAACCCAAGGGCGGAAAACGATTGCCAGGTATCCCGACAGTCCTGGACAGAATGATTCAACAAGCTATACAAAAGGAGTTGAACCAACATTTCGACTCGGGATTCTCCCAATCCGGTTACGGTTTCCGGCAGTAGATTAAGATAATGTATCCGGAAGAGTTGGAGGCGTATCCGTACCTGGATAAGAAACCTGATCAAACTTGGATTGCCGGAGTGGTTGGCTGTTAAATGGGGCTTTACGAGACGGGTCGGTTGGCATGTTGTCCAGAGCCCAATTCTCCAAACAACCCTCACCAGCGAACGTTTACAAAAGCGAGGTTTTGTACACACAGTAAGAATTTTTGAAAGATTCTGCCATGTATAGCGAACCACCGTATACCGGCCGGTATTTACGGTGGTCCTCCTTCATTTCATTTCGGAGGATAAATGTGAGAGGGCGAGTGTACGAAATTCTTTTCGTATCTTGCTCTACTCGATTATATGCAAGCCGAAAAAACATCCGAACAATGAATTTTTGCTGCACTATGAGAAGTGAAAAAAGGAAAAGCCAGCCCACAACCGAACGGAGTGAGTTCACAGCCTGTCCCGGATACCTTCGGGATGCTTTTTTTGCCGCCCCACCGACTAAAAAAATTGATTGCGGAATTTTAAATTAACTTTGCAAATAAAAAATGTATAAAACTCAGAAATCTTATATTACAAAAGACAAAAAAATGCTTGATTTAATCAATGAAAACTATTCATTGTTACTTTGTTTGCAGCATTTTGATATTGATTTTTCAGTGGATAATTTGACTGTTATAGAATTATGTAATGAAAACAAGATTAATCATAACACTTTTACTGTTATCGCAAACCTTTATAATGGATTTTTTCCCAAAGAAAATGAAATTGATACAATTGATGATATTACATCCATTTTATTTTTCCTAAAAAATAGCCATTCATTTTATATTGAAGACAAATACCCTGAATTAAAAAACTATTTGGAAAAGTTAGAAAACAATCATAGCAGTACAGATTTTCAATTAATTGAACAGTTTTTTAATGACTATTTTGAGGAAGTGCTGGAGCATCTTAAATATGAAGATGATGTTGCATTCCCTTATTTCTATAGTCTTTTAAACAAAGATAAATTACAGCAGGATAAATCCTTTTCTGCAAATGAGTACAAAAACCACCATACCGACATAGAAACCAAATTGACAGATTTAAAAAATTTATTTCTGAAGCACATTAAAATTAAAAGCGATTTAAACACAAAACGGAAATTTTTAAACACTTTGTTTGGATTGGAATTAGATTTAAAAATACATTCTATTGTGGAAGAAAAAATATTAATACCGCTAATAGAAAAAATTGAAGTGCAACAAAATGGATAAATGCAGAAGAAATATCGTTGTACTTGAACCTTCTAAAATTGTATATGAAGGACTATTCGCTTCAATATCACAATCGGAATTCGATTATGCGTTTTTCTATGTTGACAGTTTAATTGAGCTTGAAACATTAATGCTTAAAAGAGAGATTTCTATTGTTTTAATAAATCCGGGTATTGTACAAAACAGGTCAAAAGAATTTTCAATTTTAAAAAAACAATATTCAGAAACCCGTTGGATTGGAATTATCTACGCTTACTATGATAGTTCAATCCTTAAACAGTTTGATAACCTGTTTCCGATAACAAAAGATGTTTCAAAGCTTATTCGAATAATTAATAAAATTTGCAAAAATAAGACATCTGACAAACTCAATGATGAGCATTTAACCGAACGGGAAATTGATGTTTTGCGATGGTTGGCTAAAGGACTTTCAAATAAAGAAATAGCCGACAAATTAAATGTAAGCATTCATACCATAAACACCCACCGAAAAAATATAATGGATAAAACAAGCATACGAAGTTTGGCCGGACTTACGGTTTATGCTGTTTCAAAGGAAATTATATCGCTCGATTAGGTGCTTAGCCCACAAAACTAACCAACATGTTGTTCGTATTCTACACCACAAAAACACTAAAGTCAAAAACACGTTGGTTATTGAAATCTACTTTCAAAAGCTTATGTCTTATTTCCATGATAAGCGATATTGGTGAATTTCTCGCGTAGCGGTTTTAATTTTCAAATTTGCCCATTTTCAAATTAATATAGTTCCCTGATCCCTTAAATTAGTTATAAAATAAAACTTTTTTCATCACTATTAGCGATTGTCAGTTTTTCAATTTCCCCTTTATTTTGTATTCTAATATACATAAAGCAGGAAATATGAACACTTTATCCAAACTTCAAACCTACATGTCCGGCAGGAAACTGCTCCTGCCGGCTTCACTGTTCTTTTCCGCCCTTAGTGCTTTGGCAGGCATGGCGCCGTACATTATTGTATGGTTCATAATAAAAATGCTGCTCACGTCAGAGGGTAACTTTGCTTCTGTTGATGCATTGGCCTGGTGGGCCGCCGGAAGTGCCGTAGCAAGCATTTTCTTGTATTTCACGGCACTTTCGCTTTCGCACCTCGCCGCTTTTAGGGTTGAAGTGAATATGCGAAAACAGGCAATGGCGAAAATCGTGAAAATGCCGCTTGGCTTTTTCGATACAATAACATCGGGGAAAATTAGAAAAGTAATTGACGATAATGCCGGGATTACCCATTCTTTCATGGCACATCAGCTGCCCGACATTGCAGCTACTATCATAACACCGGTGGCTGCTTTCGCACTCATTTTTATTTTTGACTGGCGCTTAGGTATCGCGTGTTTGGTTCCTATCCTTTTTTCCATGGTTGTTATGAGTTCCATGATGGGAAAAAAAGGAAAAGGATTCATGGAAAAATATATGAACTCGCTTGAAGAGATGAATACCGAAGCTGTAGAATATGTTCGGGGCATTCCGGTGGTAAAGGTGTTTCAGCAAACTGTTTTTTCAT
>CAZTAW010000235.1:0-5351 GCA_964611705.1 uncultured Bacteroidales bacterium | reverse complement strand
GACAACATGCAAAACGAACAACATGTTGGTTAGGTTTGTAGCCTAAGCGCCTAATAATAGCGGTACTGAAAAATTGATCATTAATCTCTATGACGATTTAATTGGAGGCTTGTATTCTTCAGATACAATTGTTAATAATATCGGATCAGATTGGTTTACCTTGGAATATTATTATTCTGATTGTGTATTCTTAGGGAAAATTAAAATCTTTGTCACTGGTAAATCTACAGAAAACCTGGGTTCATGGTATATTGATAATATAAAAGATGAGGTATGTGGTCCTATGCCCCAGATTAACTTTGTAAAGACCGGGATTATAAATGATTCAAGGATAGTAAACATTGATTGGTTCATTCATGTACTCCCATGTTGTTTGTACTGGATTGACCTGCATGATGGTTTGTTTGAACAAGCATTTGCATCAACTGACGGAGGTTCTGGTACCGCTCAACTTTTTGATATGGAAAATGATTTTCCTAATCTTAATTATCCTTTCACGATTTGTAGGTTAGGCTATTGGAATTCATGGACTGGATGTACTAATCAGGAAGAGCTGTATCTTATGAATGGAGATGGTTCGGAAGTTTTGACCGGACCATATTATATTAGTAACACTGAGCCTGGCGACTATGTTTATCAAACAATTGATCCGATTGTTATTGAAGATGGTAATTTTATGATTGCAACTATCAACACAAGTCCTGGTGGCCCTTATATTGGGGTAGATGATAGTTATTATAGCGAGTCACTTTTTTACGGCTCAGTTGGTGACTGGACAGAGTTATCCGAATTGGGTGAATTCTATTATGTCGGATCTCATATGGCTCAGGTATATCCAGGAACCTACATGTCACCGGTAAAATACAATGTATACAGAAAATTTCATGGACAGGAATTTGTTAAAATCAATGATAGCCTTTTAAGCAAAACAGAATACACGGATACCATACCGGATGATGCAGTGTGTACTTACTATGTTACCGGGGTTTATGAGGGTTGCGAATCGGACTCATCTGAAAATATCATAATCAATCCTTATGTAGGGCAAGATGAAATAGTTACAAAGAAAAGCAAATCATTTTTATTCCCAAATCCTGCAAATGAATTTATTGAGGTTTTTATACCTGAAAGACCTGGATGTAAATATAGTGTTGCAATTTATGATATTTCAGGAAGGTTAGTTTTGACAAAAAAAGGAATGTTAAATCAAAATTCTTCCGCAGAAATTGATGTGTCAAAAACTCAGACAGGGATTTATTTTGTAAAGATGAATTCCGGGAATGAGAGTTTTGTTATGAAAATAATAGTCCAGCGTTAATATCCAATTATTATCAGTCTAAAACTTTTTTGTGATCGCGGCAGGATTCGAACCTGCGACCGACGGCTTAGAAGGCCGTTGCTCTATCCAACTGAGCTACGCGACCCTGAATTTTGAGGGTGCAAAGGTAAGAATATTTCAGCATTTGTTGTGTGGTTTTGTCATTTTTTTAAGCAAGCTTCTTGTTTCCTAATCCGCAGAATAAGTTGTGTGTGGCTTTTTCTCTACTTTATTGATAAACGTGTAAAACATTCTACATTATGAAATAACTGTCAAAACTTTATGTTTGCTGCTGACGTTGATCTTTTCCGGCTTACCGCTTAACTCCCCGTCAATCTGAAGGATTTTTCCGTCATGATTATATATTATGGCTTTCCGGGTTTGTGTTCTTTCTATCAACTCAAAATGATCAATATGCCCTTTGATAAATTTGATAAATTTACGGATCAGTTCCCTGGTTTTATAAGACCTGATCACAATAATTTCAAACAGCCCGTCGTCAATTCTTCCCTCAGGATTGATCCTAATGCCAGTCCCGAACTTCGATGAGTTGGCAATAAGCAGCATGGTCGCCTTTAATTTCCGCTTTTCTTTATCTGTTTCAATGATGTAATGACTTCCTTTGATCGTAAACATCTCCAGAAGATAATGCCGGATATAGGCCAGAAAGCCGCGGCTTTTATCTTTCTCAAATCTGTATATAACATTGGCATTCAATCCAAAATCACTGATGTGTATCGAAATCTTTGAATTGATTTGCAAAACATCTATCTTTTTGCGTTTCCCTTGAAGAATTTGTTCCAGGGCTTGATTAATGTTTCCCGGAATGCCCAGCTCTGTGGCAATACCATTGGCTGAGCCCAGCGGGATAATACCCAAAGGTATGTTAGAACGAATGGCCGTTTCAGCAGTCATGTTTACTGTGCCATCTCCACCGGCTGCAACTACAACGTCATAATTTTTATTAGCGAGCTCCTGATTTATTTTTGAAACATCCGAATCGCCTGTTGTTTTATAAAATGCATTTTTACAATTATGTTCTTCACAGAAACCATCTATCTTTTTTATAATATTTTCTTTTTTTATACCACCTGATATCGGATTGATTACAATAAGTAATTTCATGAGCATTTTCTTTATAAACTAATGAAAGATGGCCGAAAATTTGTGCCAAATTTAGAAATGCATTTTTTTAATAAATTTTATAGCAAAATAGCAAAACGGATTCATAATCCCTTTCGTAAGTTTAAAATATATGTTAAACACAGGCTGGGCTGGTTGGATGCACCCCAAATAATTGCCTATGAAGGTTTTGGGAATCAAAATGAAGTTCATCTAACCGGCATGGTTATCGAAAACAAGGGACTTGAAAAACCCGAGCCGGATCACACTATTTGGGAAAACCTGCTTGCCACAATTAAAAGATTTTCGGGTGATGAAATTCCGGGTGTCAGGGTTAAGGTCTCCTTCAATGGAGAAAATAAAATCACCGAAACCGATGAATTCGGCATATTTAGCGTTAAGTTCAGAAACTTAAATCTTGACACAGAAAAAACTTATCAGTATTCAACAGAGATTCTTGACAGGTTAAAACCTGATCAGCCACTGATTAAGGCCGGTTCGAAAATTTTCATCCCGTCAGGAAAAGCAAAATATTGTGTGGTTTCCGATATTGATGATACCATACTGGTATCACATGCTTCAAGTTCGCTTAAGAAATTATGGATTATCTTGTTTCGTAATGCTCTTACACGAAAAAGTTTCGGTGGTGTATCGGATTTCTACCAGCGCTTACATCAAAAGAATGGGAGTCGGAATCCATTTTTTTATCTTTCTAACAGTGAATGGAATTTATACGATCTGCTGATGGATTTCCGGGAGTATCATGAGTTTCCCAGGGGGCCTTTGTTATTACGGCCTGTTAAAAGAGGCGGACTCAAGTTATTATTTAGCGGAAAAGCCAGGCAAAAACACAAGCTTGATAAAATTGCTATGTTGTATAAGCTATATCCGGGTTTGAAATTTATTTTTATCGGCGACAGCGGACAACATGATGCGAAGATTTATTCGGAAATGGCTAAGAAAATACCTGCTCAGGTTGCAGGTATATTTATTCGTTTGATCAGACCGGGATTTAAGATAAGAGAGCTGGAAAGCGTGAAGAAGGAAATGGATAATCTTGCTGTTGATATGAAATATTTTGAGAATTCCAAAGAAGCAACAAAACATGCACAAAAAACAGGCCTGATACCAAAAGGGCCCATTTGATTATAAACAGGCATTCATTGCAACATTCATCATGATCTTAGTAAATATTATTCTCATTTCGGTAACCGGAATTATCCTGGTACCAATCCTGAAAACTCACACCACCACTCTCTGCCCATTCAATAAAATGATTATAGGCTGTTGAGATTTCTCTTTTTTCTATGGGATAATCGAAACTTTCGTAGATATTGATAGCCCAGGGGAGGTTATTTTCTGTTTTATAATATCTTCCGGTTGCGGGATTGCTATCATCTTCGTATGTGCCGAAATAATTCCCGTCGGCAAGATCTGTGGGGGTATAATCCGGAAGGTGAACTTCCTTACCTCTTTCAAGATCTATGATAATAAAGGGATTGAAATTACCTATATCCAACTGTGCTAAAGTATATGTGTTATCCGCGTAATCAATATAAATTGTTAATGTTTCAGGGGTAACATAAGGAGCAGAAAGCTCTGTATTAACACCAATTCCTGTTCCGGGATGTTCCATAATGTTGAACGCATTGTCATAAACAATGATTGTTGGATTGCTTTGTCCCTCTTCCAGTCCGTTTGAGCCCAGTGTAATATAACCTTCCTGAAGATCGTATCCCGTAACTGTGATATCGCTTGAATTTATGTTAGAATTAGGTAACTGAAATCCAAACCCATTTTCAAGTGTTGCACCAAATGCTTTGATCGTAAAAGTACCGTATGTTTCAACAATTTTGTTCGACGAATTTGTAACAGTCTTAAATCTGTAATCCAAAACAAGGTCATTGAAATCATAGTCACCTTTACCAGGCCATAAATCTTCATAGGCAAGGGTTCCGGGTCCGCTTGCGGGAAAGTAGTTGTCAAATGCCCGGTCAGGATCGTCCGGATAATCATCATCTCCATCATCCACTCCATCACCATCCGTGTCTGTACCGCCACCAGTTATCGTAACAGTTATCGTTGCCTGATCACAAAGGCTGTTATCATCACAAACTTCATAATCAATTGTTACAACACCTGTATAATTAGTTGCAGGAGTATACGTAACAAGACCAGTTGTACCATTAACAGTAAATACACCTTCAGTAGTTGGATCTGGTTCCGTACCTGATACAAAGCTAATTGATGTGGGATCCAGTGGAGCGCCACCAGCAACATCATTCGATAAAACATTAATATCAACAGGTGTATTTATATTTGTTGAAGCATTGTCATCATTTGCAGTCGGGCCTTCAATTATAGTTATTGTAACTGTAGCCTGATCGCATTCAGAAGGTGTTCCGTCGTCACATACTTCATAAACAAAGGTATCGGTTCCAACATAACCGTTGTCGGGTGTATATGTATATGTACCATCGCTGTTTAAAACAACTGAACCGTGTTGCGGATCAGTAACAGGAGTTGTTGTATATATAAGATTGTCGCTATTGGGGTCACTGTCGTTTGTGCTTACATCTCCTGAAACAGGTGTATTAACCTGGGTTGTGTTTACATCATCCGCTGCATTAGGAGGATCGTTTGACGGACCTTGACAATTAAGTACCTGTTGGAAGTCGGCAGGGTTAAACTTTTTCTTATCCCTGTTTAGACCGTGTTTGACCAGAACATATTGATCCTGGAAAGGAGCATCAAGTGTGTATTGAACAATAAACCATCCAGCTACTCCATTTCCAAAGCCTGATGTTTCATCTATTTTAAATCCCTGAAACGGATCACCTCCCAAATTGGGACCAAGATCTATTTCGTATTCTTCACCAAAATTGGGGGAATAGTAAACAACGGAAACATC
>CAZTAW010000234.1:0-5388 GCA_964611705.1 uncultured Bacteroidales bacterium | reverse complement strand
ACCGATAAGAGCATAAGCTCAACTATTGCAAACCTGTTCCGTATCGGTATAAATCACCAGATTTTAACCTTTAAGACAGCCTCAACTAAAAAAATAACAATCGGGCAATGAAAATAATTATCCGCAAAAATCAGTATAACCCGTGTAATCGGTGAGCCATTAAGCTTTTCTGATCAATTAAAATCCCCGACTCAAAAACTCCCTTAAATGCATGTGTTCGATTCCCTCAATATTTCCTCCCGAAGGTTCATCAAGACTCACCAATATTTATATTGTATTCTTGTTCAAGTAAATGCCTGAATACAGCATTTTCAATAAGCTTATTAATATGCATAGGCTGATAGCCTGTCCAGGCATTTCTTAAACCCAGATCTTCAAAATAGTATTTCTCATTGATTTCGAAAATCCGTTTGCCCTGTAAATCAAAACGCCTGACTTTGTAGAGATAATATGCTTCCAGGATGTATGAAATGTAATTTGTAATAATTGAAACAGATATCTTTTTCCCCTGTGATTTCAGTATAACGGCCGCTTAAACGATCTGCCAGTTCACCTGAGGTGATGTTGGCATTGCTTCCCGTGCACCATATATCTGCTTTACTTTCATTTAGTAAGCTTCGCAGTGCTTTTTCAAATTCTTTAATTTCCTGTACCTCATCAATAATAAGATAATTATCGTTATTATTACTAATTTCTTTGGATAAATAATCAAAAAGGGCTTTCTCAAAAGGTTAAGAGATGTATTTTTGCCACTAAAACTCTAAAACACAAAAAATCAATAAGTGTTAATTTACAGGCAGTTATGCTTTAGTGAAATTTCGTGATTTGGTGTTTTTGTGGCGGAAACAAACCTTAGGAAACAGCCCAGGGTGGGTGTTGATTTAATTTGCTAAATGAAGTATGCTTTATAATTTAAAATCCTCAGGGTTTTGTCTGCAATCCCAAACCATTAGTATAATGATTTCAGTAAGTTCAATACGGTAAAAGATTTTGAATTCGCGATGAATAATCACCCGAAGGTTTTCAGTATCTGTTTTTTTTCCAAGAAAAGGTTGCTTTGTAAGCAAATTAAGCAATTTGTTTATCTCGCTGTTAATTTTCCTGCTGTATGTTTTGGTAACGTTTCTCCGGATATAAAATTCGAGAATACTGGTAAATACCCTATCTGCTTTTCTTGTCCAGGTTATTCTCCTAACCATTCCTTATTTCTTGAAAAAAGTTCATCATTGCTAATTGTGTTTCTGTTTTCATAATCAGCAAGGCTTTCATTTATTACCTGCTTTTCAAATGAACTGAGTTTGTATATTTCTGCACTATCATTTTTTTCAAGCAGATTATCCAAATAAACAAGCAGGTTTTTATCTTCGGTATCCAATATCCTTTTGATGATATTATTTTTTAGTTCAGCGGTTTTCATTTATTTGTTGTTTTAGTCAAAGGTAATAAAAAACTGCAAGTTATTATTGGATTTGATTTTACCGGAAGATATAACCTATATATCATGAGCGAGGTTTGTCAGGAGGACAGGATGTTTGGTCTAATCCCTCTGGTCATGTAATAAATATAATTTTTTGTGATTCTTTGTGCTTTAGAGCTTTAGTGGCATAAACCGGGAGGAAAACAATCGAACAATTGAACAATGCAACAATCGAACAATGAAATAATGAAAACAATTAAAGCATTTATCCTTACAATCCTGTTATCCGTGTACTATTCAGAAAGTTTTCTTACATTTGATCAATAAACCAACGCTTTTTTGATCATGTTAATACGTCTTAGCATTTCAGCATTTATATTTTTAACAATAACAGGTATCGCTTATACCCAGGAAGAAGACCGGATGTCATTGGAAGAATACAAGAAAAGAGAAAAAGCCAATCTCCGGCAATACAAGGATGAAGTTACAAAAGCGCTCGAAGAATACGCCCGCGAACAGGAAGAATATATCGCAAAGCTAAAAAAGGAAATAGAAACCTACTGGGGCGAGAATAATTTTAAGATGTCCACCAGAAAAGATTGGGTAGAATACAGTGAAGACAAAAAAACAAGAACGGATGTTGATTTCGAAGATGGAACAGCAAAGGTAGAAATACTGGTAAGCCCTGAAGAGGCCGAGAATCCGGAATTGGTAAAAGACAAGGTAAAAGATGCTGTTGAAAATCTGGCTGTTACGCAGGGATATACAAAAGACTATGAAACGAAAAATGAAAAACCGGAAAAGTTACTGGATGATCCGGTTCTGGAAGGACAACTACAAACTTATCAAGGAGAAACAGTAGACAAGGGCAATGCAGACGATTACGCCGAGGAAGTGGCTGAAAACGAAGAAATTGAAATGGAAGAGGTGCAGGGTACAGATGGAAAAAAACGGATTAAGATAAGCGTTAGTATTCCGCTTGCTCCTGACCATATCAAGGTGAGGGCAAATAAGTTCAGGGATCACATCAGGATTTTTGCCGGCCGCTTTAAATTACCCCCTGAGTTGGTTTATGCGGTCATTCACACCGAATCATATTTCAACCCCAAAGCGCGTTCGCATGTGCCTGCTTATGGTTTGATGCAGATCGTGCCCAAATATGCCGGAAGGGATGCCTATTTGTTTCTCTACAAACAAGACAAATTGCTCAATGCCAACTATCTTTATCAGGCTGAAAAAAATATTGAGTTGGGCACTGCTTACCTGAATCTGTTGATGAACAGGGATTTTGATAAGGTAGAGGATGACGATTGCAGAATGTTGTGTGCAATTGCTGCATACAATACCGGGGCAGGTAATGTAAGCCGTTCCTTTACAGGGAAAACAAATCTGAATGATGCTGTTGCAAAGATCAATTATTATAGCTATCAGCAGCTCTACGATCACCTGCGCCGAAATCTTAAATATAAAGAAGCCAGAAATTATATTAAAAATGTAAGCACAAGAATGAAACAGTATAAGGATTGGAAAGGACAATAGATGGAGGAAAAGAAGAATGTAATAGTTAGAATAAAGCAGAAAAGTTAACTCATATTAACAATCGAACAATGCAACAATCAAACAATAAAACAATCAAACAATGAAACAATCGAACAATGAAACAATCGAACAATGAAACAATCGAACAATGAAACAATCGAACAATCATGTCTTATTAAAAGCTGTTTTTAAAATATGCGAAAGATTTATACCATAGGCGAAACAGTTTATGATATCATTTTCAGGGAAGGAAAACCGGAAAAAGCAGTCCCCGGGGGAGCAATGCTGAATACCGCAGTCTCTCTGGGCAGGTGTAACCTGCCCGTATCATTGATCACCGAAATGGGACAGGATCAGGTTGGTTTGGTCATAAAAGATTTCCTTGAAAAAAATAAAGTTAATACCCGGTATATAGATTTTTTTAAAAACGGAAATACAGCCATTTCCCTCGCTTTTCTCGATAAAGAAAACAACGCATCATATACATTCTATAAAAATTACCCGGAGCAACGGTTATCCCAGGTATTTCCGGATATACAAAAAGATGACATGGTCCTGTTCGGATCATTCTTTGCCATCCGGCCGGAAGTAAGAAAAAGGCTTATGGAATTTATTCATCATGCAAAAGATCAGGACGCCATTATTATTTACGACCCTAATATTCGCTTGCCGCATCAATCCGAACTGGAATCATTGAAAAAATACATCTTTGAAAATATTTCCCTGGCCGATATTATCAGAGCATCGGATGAGGATTTCCGGATTATTTTCGGGATAAATACTGCTGATAAAGCTAATGATTTGGTACAGGAAAAAGGCTGTCCCATCATGATCCATACAACGAGCAATGCAGATGTTAGCTGTTTTTGGGGGGGAATGAAGATCACCCGTCCCGTCAGGAATATCAAACCTCTAAGCACCATTGGCGCCGGTGATAATTTCAACGCTGGTATTATCCATTCCATCTATGAACATCAGTATTCAAAACATTCCCTTATGAAGCTTACACCGGGAGAGTGGGAAAAGATCATTGAAAAAGGAATTGATTTTGCCACAGAAGTTTGTCTTTCGATGGATAATTATATCGCCCGTTACCAGCATTATAAAGAGACGATCAACGAAACAGAAAGCTTTAACTAAATAAAGGAAAATAAAATGCAGAAAATTTTGATTATCATTAATGATGCACCTTATGGAACTGAGAAAGCATACAACGCTTTGAGAATGGCTATGACACTTCAAAAAGAACACGGTGACAAAGTGGAAATAAAAATATTCTTACTTGCTGACGCTGTTTTTTGTGGTTTGCCAAATCAGAACACACCAAATGGTTATTACAACATTGAAAGAATGTTAAAAGTTGTGATTAGAAACGGGGGAGAGATTAAATGTTGTGGCGGATGTTCAGAAACACGTGGAATTGACAAAATCCCTTTTATTGAAGGAGTTAAATTGAGTAATATGAAAGAATTTGCACAATGGACTATTGATTGCGACAAAGTTTTAACATTTTAAATGACCGGAAAAACAAAAAATATCGCTTATATTCTATTACTGCTTTTGATTAGTATCATAGTCGAACGCAGTATCCCATATCATCACGTTGAACAAAACGGTGTTGTTATTCCAGACTTTGGAAATAAAAACGATGCCGACAACAATGAAGACCATGATGGTGAAAAGCTTCATGCAACTTATTATTATGCAGAAACCAATTATTCGTTTGCGAGTAACTATTTTCTTCCTTTTGAATCTATTTATATTTCAGTTAAACAAGTAGAAGAGAGAAAAATAAATATAAGCGATTATAATATTCTACCCAAAATATTAAATTTCATACTATTTGTGTCAAATATTTGTTCTCCTAATGCACCACCTTTTTAAGTTTTACAATTCATAATCAATTAATTAAAATGTTTGTAAAATTTTAAAAGGGAAAAAATAATGATAAATAAATTATTCAAAAACAGAATGTTTTTGGCTGCCATGCAGTTTTTTACATTAATCGTTTTTGTAATGCTGATATACGGTGGAATCGGCGTTACAACAAATGATGCCGATTTCGCCAAAATACTAAGAAACACTAATTTGTCAAATTTAATTGTTTGGTCTTATTGGTGGCCATTAATAATTGTTTCAGCAATATTTTCAGGGCGTTTCTGGTGTAGTATTTGTCCGATGGAATTGACAACTTCCTTTTTCGGTAAAATAGGCTTAAAACGAAAACCCGGAAAATTTTTAAAATCAGGTTGGGTAATAACTTTATTTTATGCAATAATTCTGATAGTTGGAATACATACTATTGCAATCCACCGAATACCGCAATATATGGCAATTTATATGTTAGTTTTATTTGCCATTGCAGTTATTGTCGGCATTTTTTTAGAAAAACGGACATTCTGCACATATATTTGTCCTATCGGGCATTTGTT
>CAZTAW010000233.1:0-5389 GCA_964611705.1 uncultured Bacteroidales bacterium | reverse complement strand
AAAAACCAATGTGTTATGCAGAAAACTTACCTTTATATCGTGGGTTCAGTTGTGGGACTTATAATAATTCTTTTCATTGTATGTAACGGATGTGACAATGGTGGTAATAGCTGTTCATGCATTAAACGTGATGTAAGATCATATGCGGATGATGAATTAATTGATGTGGAAGAATATAAAAAACTATGTGAAAAGATTGATTCCCATCCAGAAGAATGTAATCCAAACCTCAAAGACCCTCTAAATATGGCAGAGTATGCAAATCAAGTTACTCATCATGATTCTGTTATTGTCATAATTCCTAAAGAGGTTCATTACGAACTTGAAAACATCAGGTTCTTCATTGAAACATCTGCCAGCATGAAAGGTTATATGCATGGTAGTACGGATTTTCAAAACATCGTAAATAATTTAATTGCAAACATACAGGGACAATACTATCAAATTCCTTTGATACCAAGTACGATTGATAGTGATATTAAGCCTTATAAAGATAAAGGTGAGTTTTCGGAACATATCACCCAGGGTAAGTTTCAATATGGACAGCATTCTCCTTTACATGATGTTTTTGAAGTTATACTTGACTCAACGGGTATGAGTGATATTAGCGTTTTTGTGACAGATGGAATTATGTCGGGAACCAATGAACAAATACGTAGCAATCGGGAATACAATGTTCAGCAACGTAATGGAATGCTAAGGGTGTCAATTACAGACGCTTTTATTAATAAAGCAGATTCCATAGCAGTAGCTGTTTTTGGATTTACATCAAACTTTAATTGCAGTAATAATGATGAAGTTTATTATTATGATTATCAAAATCAAAGGCATGTAGTCAATTTTACGAACCGCCCTTTCTATATCTTCGTTATTGGCAACAAATGTTTACTACCGGACTTCATCAAACACATAAAAAAACATACGGACTTCAATCCTGAAAAGGAATTATTTTTTAATACTTATGAACAAGTGAAGGATGGCAAGCTTTTTATCTCCCATATAAGAGATCGTAAAAACTGTTTTATAGAAGGAGAGGTAATCAAGTATGAAGAAAGACCAAGTGAATATGAACCCATGAGGTTTGCTGTTGGATTTGATCTTAGAGGCGCTCCGGATTGTACCCATGATCCTGGATACCTGAAAAACAATTGTGTGATTTTCAATGATGACCTGGATATTGAACTGGGAAGTGAAATCTACTTTGGTGAGATTGACAGAACATTATTAAACGAATTAAGGGACAAGAGAGAAAAAGATAAGATTCATAATTGCACGCATTATGCCGAATTTGAGATATTTGATATCATTAATCCCCGAGACACCCTTGCGTTTTACATTGATTATCAACTGGATGATTGGTATAAACACTGGTCTTCCGATGACGACAGGAATATAACTGCATCTGACAATCGAACTTTTAACTTTGAATATCTGATAAAAGGATTTGAAAGCGCTTTTGAAAGAACTAAAAGACTTATTGAGATAAAAGCTCCTTTAAGGATGGAAAATTAATTAATAATAAAAAAATAATATCATGGACAGAATTTACGAAAATCTTTACTTTTTTGTTACAAATCATCCTGATTATGCTTACTACAGGATTGATTTTTTGGATTATGTTTATCCGAATTCAGGACCATTAACTTTGATTTTATCTTTGGCTGTTGCAGCCATCTTTTTTAACGTAATAAATAATGTAACTGCTAACCTGGGGCAACCTATATATTATTATTTATTTATGATTCTTTCAGGTGTTATTGGTTTCGTAATTGCCTTTACAAGTGTGATCAACAATATTTTTATTGATATTCCTGTAGAAGGCATAGGGTGGGCATTTGCATTAATGAATACATTTTATGCAATGCTCCTTTACTTTTTGTTTTCATTGATATGTAAAGCAAAAAAAATATCTTTATATGCAAACATGCTACCTTTTAAAACAAATTGGTAATAAACTAAAATTCAATATATTATGAAATTATTTGTTTTTGGAATAGGAGGTACCGGAGCCCGGGTACTTCGATCGTTAACCATGTTATTGGCTGCTGGAGTCAGGTTGGATCAAAATACAGAAATAATTCCCATAATTGTTGATATGGATACTGCCAATGGGGACACAAACAGAACCAAGCGTCTGATCAATAATTACAGGGATATCAGAAGTAAAGCATACTCCCAAAATCCGGATGAAGGATTCTTTTATCCGGATTTAAAAACCCTGGCTTCTTATAAAGCAACCAATTTTAAAGGTAATTTAAAAGATTCATTTCAACTGGATTTTGGAGGTATTGATGAAACTTTTTATCGTTATATTCATGGTGATCAGTTAGATAATATTGATGAAAATTTACTCAATGCTTTGTTTGATAATAGTCAACCACCTCCAAACGGGGTAAAGGGAACAAGTCCCACGGAGTTGCATTTGAAGCTATCTATGGGCTTTAAAGGAAACCCGAATATTGGAAGCATTGTTTTTAATAACCTGATTTACACCGATGAATTTCGTTATTTTGAGGATATATGTGATGAGAAAGACAAAGTTTTTATCATTAGTTCCATTTTTGGAGGGACCGGTTCTGCCGGATTTCCCCAACTTGTAAAAAATATCAGGAACAGCGATAAAGCAGCGGTCAAAAATGTACAGATAGGTGCACTGATTGTAATGCCTTATTTTAAAATAAGCACCGACAGGGAAGAAAGCGTGATTGACATGCATAATTTTAATTCAAAAACCAAAGCGGCATTGTCTTACTATTCCACCGAACTGGATGATCAGGTCAATGATACCTATTACCTGGGATGTAATGAAACCGGTGATTCATATGAAAACCATGAGGGCGGAGAGTCACAAAAAAACAAAGCACATCTTATTGAACTACTCGGTGCGAGCAGTGTTACACACTTTGCCAGGTTAAATACCTCAAATATGGCTGGCGCAGACCACAGCAGATTTGGCTATAATTATTATGAGTATGGTATTAAAAACGAACCCAGGTCGCTGGATTTCAGCCATTTTTATCCGCCTGAGCATGAAAACCTGATGGCTTTGACTACATTTACCTATTTTGCCAAATTCATCAGAGATCATATTACAGATAAAAAAACGTTGAATTCAGCTTTTGCCAAAAATCTTAATTTAAAAGCAAGCTTGTTCGATGTTGACCATTTCTACAGTGTGTTGAAGGGTTTTATCGTTGATGAATATTTTCCATGGTTAGATGAACTGGAGAAAAATATTCCGTCTTTTAGTCCTTATAATTTGCATGAAGGATATAAAAGACTGGTAAAGAAAAAAGAAATAAAACTTAGTGAAAGATATTTTATACAGGAAATATCAAAATATGAAAATCGTTACAGCACAGTAACTTCCGATTATGAGCGATTTATGAAGAGCGCCTATTGCGCATGCAAAGATGCTATTGAAAAACGACTTGTTCATTTACCAGCATAATAATTAACAAAAAAAAAGTGAGCGTATGATATTCAGAATACATTCAAACGGACCGGTAGATTTAAAATCATGGAGTTCCAGAGGAAACAAGCTCTCGGATGATGCCATCAAGGACATAAACGACGACCTGGTTGAAGGAAATGCTGCCAAGGTAGCTACTTCAATTCCTAATCCTTTTGCACGTATGTACCTGTTCGAAACCGCTTTTCAGATGATTAAAGATGATAATCATTTTGGTAATAGCCTTTATCATCAATTGGTTTCGGATTGCCTGGATGTTTTCCAACTGTTGTTTATGATGGGGGACAATAACCAAAACATACAATTTAAAAAGTGGTCGGTTAATAACAGGATCAATGAACTGAAAGCAAAAGGCAATATAAGCGTAAGCGGAAAACAACAACCGCATGGACATAAACTTCTGGGTATGTCAATGGAATTGTTTACAAGAAGTAAAAGATTCCGGGATTTTACAGATATTTATTTGATTTACTACAGAGATATTCTCTTAGGTGGCACTTCACCCATAACAGTATTTTTCACTTCCCCGAATTTTCAGCGTCAAATGGAGGAGAATGGCATTGCTTTTCCACCAAGCCATTCAACAGATATCTTGTTTGACCGTGAACCTGCATCACTGCATGAAAGAGATGAAGAGTTTCAGCAGTATATGCATAAATTCCGGGCTGCTTTCAAGGCAGATTTAAGTAATCGCTGCCCCGAGCTTAATCAATACCTGATTAACAGCGCTGCCAATAATAATCCGGGTATCCTTACAAATATCAGCGATACTTATAATGTGAATAATCTGGTGGAGGAGTACAAAAAAATTAATGTTGATCCACAGACGGCTGAAACTTTAAATGCAGGAATTTTTCCCGTTATGAAGTTCCCTCAGGAAAAGATACAAATTCACATATCTAAAAATAGTGGTTTTGTCATTCAAAACACAGTTGAACATTTCAGGAATTACACAGCCGAAGACGGAACCGAGGTAGAATTATACACACCTCTTGCCCTCGTTTCTGATTGCAATGCTTCTGTTACATATATCAACAAAACCTGGGAACCCAATACCAGAGTAGAATATATTGCAAACAAAGAACTACATAAAAGAGTCTTACCCAAATCGGATAATACGATATACCCCTATGTTACAACTGAAGATTTCCTTGAGGAAAACCTGATAGAAATGCCTTATGCTATCAACAATAACTTTTTCTTTTCCGGATTTTCAGGCAAATTTGAATACCTGCTTCCGATTAAAAAAGAATATTTTAACTTTTTTACACTGGAAGATCTAAAAGAACAACTCCAGATATCGAATGACCCGGAAAAAGTTACGGTAAGCTTGAGAGTGCCTGTACGGGATGGGAACAGAGTTGAATTTAAGAAAATATACGATAAAAGAAAACATGTATATAAGCTTCCTGATCCTACAATGGGGTTCGGAATTGGAATATTCCCGTTTTATCAGATTCAGGATGCAGACTATCAGCACCTTAATGATTATTTAGTCATGCTGGTAGATAATGCTGAAAAAGATATTGACCTCAGATTTTACAAGTTTAATAAAATAATTCATAAGGAAACACAGAATTATTCCAAGAAAGTAAGACAGCCTAAAAGTGCTGATATGGCGGGATCAATATATTACAGACTTGAAAACAATACCAATAATGCTTTTGATATTATCGAAGTTGTTAATGATATTTATCAGGGTCTTATTATTCCAAAGTTTAAAAAACTAAATGTAAAAACACATACACAAAAGTTCAATTTTGCGATTGACTTTGGTACCTCCAATACCCATATCGCTTATAATTCGGCAAGCGATCCTGCTATTAAACCATTTAATATTGACCTGGATGATATTCAGATGGTAATGCTGAATTCAAGAGGCAACTCAAAAAGAAGAAATGGAACGAAAGCCGCGTA
>CAZTAW010000232.1:0-5400 GCA_964611705.1 uncultured Bacteroidales bacterium | reverse complement strand
TATGGCTACGGTCGAACCGACCTGAACACCGTCACCTACAAGAAGGATACGACGCCCCCCGAGGCAACAACACCTCACAGCACCATCGAAGATCCCCTCTGGACCAATAACACCACCCCCCTGGTCACTTATGGAAGCGTCAATGATCAGATGTATTTCCTCAGGGACACCGATTACGCTGATTTTAACCAGGGAACCATTGACAAAACCGATTATTTCCAACAATTAGTTTTAACCGGCCAGGATCTTGTCGGGGCAGTTACAGTTGAAGAATATTCTTTTAATGATGAATAAATGCCCGATTACATATGATATGTGTGAAGGAAAGTATAGCAAAACCGGACTGGCGAAATTATCTTCTCGTTTGATTGACATATCCAATTTACCGTTTACTGCACGGGAACAAAGACAAGAAGCTGCATTAAGGGTTGATAAGATGTCAATTCAAGGCGTGCAACCTAAACTAAGTGCAAGACTATCAATTAAAAACAATTCCTTTGAAATAGTTGATATTAAGGGCAGATTTATCATTAAACCCCAAAGCGACATTTTTAGGGAAGTTCCGGAAAATGAGGATCTGACCATGAAAATGGCCAATGTTTTTGGAATTGAAGTACCCTTAACAGGTTTGGTATATTCAAAAGATGGAAGCCTGAGCTATTTTATTAAACGTTTTGACAGATATGGAAAAAGTAATAAAATACATGTAGAGGATTTTGCCCAATTGACTGGTAATACCAGGGAAACAAAATACAATTGGTCAATGGAGAAACTAATTCCTGTAATTGATAAAAATTGTACTTTTCCATTGGTAGAAAAGCGGAAATTGTTCAGAAGGGTACTTTTTTGTTTTCTTACAGGAAACGAGGATATGCATCTCAAAAACTTTAGCTTGATAATGCATGCGAATAAGGTAGAATTAAGTCCTGCTTACGATCTGCTGAATACAACAGTTTCAATGGGAGAAGCTAGCGAAGAGCTGGCTTTAACACTTGCAGGTAAAAAAAGTAACATAAAAATGAATGATATGTATGGTTATTTTGGTCAGGAGAGATTACAGCTTAATGAAAAAACCATAAGATCTGAGATTCAAAATATTATCAATAAAAGATCTGATTTGGAAGCCTTAATAAAAAAATCCTTCCTGAGTGAAGGAATGAAAGGGCTTTATCTTGAATTATTTACTGAAAGGTATAACAGGTTGATTAACAATTAATTTCTAATAAGCTTTACCCCAAAAACAACCAATTTCCCTTTGCCCAGGGTTTCGGTACTGAAGGAAATTTTACCATCCTCAAGCCTGAAGTTTTTATGCAGCCGGTTTTTGAGTTTGTGGTATATAAGGTCATTTGTGATCTTTAGCTTTTTGTTTAACTGATTGACTTCGTTTTCCAGGTTAATGCTGCTTTTCGAAAAAACAAAAATCAGTTCTTTAAAATCCGAGAAATCACGGATATTCAAATGAACTGCATTTTCGGAATACCCCATAAAACTGCTTGTTTTGGAATGATCGGAAGGGAATATCCTTTTGATGATGTTTTTGTCACTAATTCCATAGATGTTGAAGTATCCATTGCCTTTAACATTAAATTCAATCGCTCCTGAAATGATTTTTTCATTGCAATGGTACCCAGGAATGTACCCGTCTTTTTTAATGAGTTTTAAATTGTCAATAACTGTACTTTGATCGTTTTTGATTTTAATATCGGCTTGCAGGTCATCACCGGAAGTTGAGGTAAAAAACTCAAATGCCGAAAAACAGTATTCTGCAAAATCATCGTATTCTACCCAGATATATCCTTTATCTCCCCAGTCTTCGCCCCAGCTATTGATTATCCTGAAAGCACCTGATTTCCTGCCGTCATCATAGCCGACTACTGTCATGGCGTGATTTCCACCAAATATAGATGAGAAATCACCCGGGCCGGGTTCCCACCATTCGCCTGCTACATGAAAAGAAGCCGGTACCTTAAAACCGATCACTACAGGATGATTTTCAGAAAGTGATTTTTTTACCGAGTTGATGATCATATCTTCATCAGCGTCCCAATTGAATAAACGCCTGTATTCAATGATTTTGTAATTACCGGCCTTTTGCTTATGACTTGCAGTAATATCTGTACCGCAGGCATAAGGGATGTCGGAAATACTTAAATTACCCGTGTTTTTCATCAGGTCAAAAGCACTTTCTATGTAAGTTCCCATTGAGCATTCATTATCAATATCGAATTTAATTTGTTCGTAAATCCAGGCAGGGGAAAATATCTCTTCATCCGATTCGGGGGTGGTGTTTTCTGTATTCATTGCATTCACAATGGTATAAGCATAATAAGCTGTTGCCCAGCCAACGCAGGTTCCGTACCTGCCCTGGTCACCGATAGGCGGGCAATATTCCTCCAGCGACTTTACTTTTGGCAAATTTTCATAAACATATGAAGCCATGGGTGTGGCCATTTCAACCTTTTCATAAGTTTCTTTATCAATCAGCAGCCCACTTGTTTCGTACGTAACTTCACTTGTCCTGAACCCGGATGTTTTCGGGAAATATAAATTCTCATGAAAATCATCTTTGAAAAACAAAAGCTTGTATTCAGCTCCCTTCGGAAGGAGAAAATAGGATATTCCTTCATGGTTTGTATAGGACAGATAAACGGTATCCGATTTGAGTTTATCTACGATTACCGGATATCCTTCAATAGGTTCTTTGGAAAGGTTCCTTACATAAACCGTGACCAAAGCCCTGGATGTTGCTACTTTTGCTTTACCGTCAAACTCCTGAAGAATGGTGTCGTTGGAATTGGTTTCGGTAACACGGGGAGGTGAATAATATACTTCCTGCGTAAGATTTAAATAAGCAATATCGGGAAGTTCTACTTCAGAATGGTTTTGAAAATCATTGAATGACAACCAGTATGTTTTATTGTTTTCAACAAAGAAAAATGCCTGCCCCTTATGATTGGTTGTTGCAGCATAGCAAATCTTTTTTTCCACATCTTTTAAGTACACATCGGTATTTGTAACAGGCCTTGATTCTTTGTCAATCAATTTCATGATAATATTTCCATGTGTCTTTGATGGGCGTTTTTCTGCTGTGTGGGTTTGATAAATAGTATCTCCGGGTATAACATCCGGTGGCTGTTTTTTGGGTTTATTGTTCCATCTGGGATCAAATGTTATCGTAAGGTTTTGCGTCATATATGAATGATCGGATACATTGACGTTTGAATATTGTTTGTTTTTATGAATGTCAATATCGTAGTGTTTGTCAACCGGAACCAGAAAATTCGCAACACCTTTCAGATTGGTTTTTCTGAAATAAACCACGGTGTTTTTTTCATCTACCAAATAAACCGGAATACCTCGCATAGGAGCTTGTTTAGTGTTCAGTATCTTAATTTTTAATAATGCTCTTTCGCTTTCGGGGCGTGGATTCTTAAGACTTTGTTGATCAATGCTGTCGTAATCAATTTGTTGACCGTTTAATTGAAAAGAACCACAGATTAAAACAACAAATATGAAGAGAAAGTACCGGAAAGAATTGAATTTGATATATTTCACGATATGTAATCTTTATCATAAAACGTGCAAACAACTGAAAATATTTAGCCCTGCTTAGTATTTTTACTAAGTGATGTAACATTTTGTTTAAAAAAACTATCACATATTATGAATGCAGGCGCACACAAGTATATAAAATGCGAACAGTATTCAGGCACAAAAACAACTTTCAGTGGTGTATAAAGAGCTGAAAAACAGAAATGTTAAGCTGTGCTTGCGATTCAGAAACGATTGCTCCAATTTGACGGGGATTCGGCTTATGTTAAAATAGAAACAGGACCTCAAAAACACATTAATATTTCCTGCTATTCTGACTGAATGAAAATTTGTACCTTCGTATCCGCAAATTAAAACTTAACCAAAACTTTATTCAATATGTTACAAAGAATCCTAAGTACAATCGTTATCGCAGCTTTTTTAACAGGCATCACTGCTTGTTATCAGGGTGAGAAAAAAGAAGAAACAAAATCAGCTATGCAAGAACTGGTTGATAAATACGCTACGTTTGAACTCAAAACCGATCTTTCACACCTGAGCGAAAATCAAAAACAAATGCTTGCACACTTATTCGAAGCTTCCAATATCATGAAATTTGTTTTTTGGAAACAGGCATTTGGTGACAAAGAAAAACTGTTTAATGAATTCTCAGGGAAAGATACCCTTGAATTCATAAAGATCAATTATGGTCCCTGGGATCGTCTTAACGGAAACAAACCCTTTGTTCCCGGTTACGGCCCGAAACCCAAAGGGGCAAATTTTTATCCCAAAGACATGACCGTTGAGGAATTTGAAAAATGGGATAACCCTGATAAAAAAAGTTTGTACACATTTGTCAGAAGAAATAGTGAAGGAGAGCTGGAAACGATCTGGTATAGTGAGGCTTATAAAGAAGAGTTTACAAAAGCCGCAGATCTGCTGAATAAAGCAGCCGAACTGGCCGAAAACGAGGATTTTGCAAATTACCTCAGATTAAGGGCCGAAGCCCTGCTTTCGAACAAATATCAACCCAGCGATTTTGCATGGATGGATATGAAAGGCAACGACATTGACCTGGTATTTGGCCCCATTGAGAACTACGAAGACCAACTGTTTGGTTATAAGGCCGCTTGCGAAGCATTTATTCTTGTAAAAGATAAAGAATGGAGCGCCAAACTGGCCAAATATGCCCAGTTCCTGCCTGATCTTCAAAAAGGATTGCCGGTTGATCCGGAATATAAAAAAGAAACACCGGGATCGGATGCGGACCTGAATGCCTATGATGCCATCTTTTATGCCGGTGATTGCAATGCCGGTAGCAAAACCATTGCCATTAACCTTCCGAATGATGAAGAGGTTCAACTGAAAAAAGGAACCCGCAAATTGCAACTGAAAAATGCAATGAAAGCGAAATTCGATAAGATACTGATTCCTATCTCCGAAGTAGTAATCGCTCCCGAACAACGCAAGCATGTCACTTTTGATGCCTTCTTTGCCAACACGATGTTCCATGAAGTAGCACACGGAATGGGCATCAAAAACACAATTAACGGCAGCGGAACCGTTAGAAATGCTTTGAAAGAAACCTACTCTTCAATAGAAGAAGGAAAAGCTGACATCATGGGACTTTACCTGGTTACCAAACTGTACGAAATGGGAGAATATGACAAGGGTGAATTGATGGACAATTATGTTACTTTCTTTGCCAGCGTTTTTCGCTCAAGCCGGTTTGGTGCTGCAAGTGCCCACGGAAAAGCCAATATGATGCGCTTTAATTATTTCGAAGAAAAGGATGCTTTTACCAAAAATGAAGACGGAACCTACACCATTAATTTTGAAAAAATGAAGGAAACCATGATCAGCCTG
>CAZTAW010000231.1:0-5439 GCA_964611705.1 uncultured Bacteroidales bacterium | reverse complement strand
TTTTTTGTTCCTTTTTTCCCGATGTAACTGTCAGTCAGTTCCTCTAAACTATATGTTTTCATTTTCCTTTGTTTTTTTCGTTAAAATACTGTTGTCTTATTCGTTCTGCTTTTTCAATCTCTTTTTTTGGGATTTTGTCAGTCTTTTTAATTATTCCGTGTGTTGAAACCACAATGGTATCTTCTTTGTTCGTTTTGTCCCAAAAAGCGAGAAGTCGGTAGTAAATTTTGTTGTATTTAGTCCTAAACTCCCAAATTTCGTCATGCAACTTTTAAAAAAGTTCTTTGTTGTTTGTGCTAAGTGATTTCCAAATATTGTAAATGATTTTTTCACGGCTTTTTTCGTCAATGCTGTCAAGAAATTGTTTTGCTTCCTCAAGTATATCAACTCGGAATTTTTGTTCTTCCATTCAAATCTTTTTACAAAGATAAATGTTTCTCATTTAGGAAACAAATGTTTTTTCGTAGTTCTGTTTTATGCTTCTGCCGCACAACGTTCCCGGGCTATGAAGCGTTGCGGCTTTAATGTACTATCATTGCGTGTTGCTACTACTGCTATGTAAAAGTGATATCTTTCAATTAACCACCTCCCCAGCAATGCTTTATAAGCCCGTGTTACCACCCCGTGCTTTTTCTGTTTCTATTATTTTCTCCAGGTCAATTTGGTTTTGAGGTAAATTCCGCTTAGCAATTTCCCATATCATTTCATAGTCAATCCCAAAATATTCATGCGTAATAAGGTTTCGGAGTCCATACATTTTTTTCCAGGGTATTTCCGGATATCTTGCCTGAATCTCCGTCGGGATATTTTTTGATGCGTCTCCGATAATCTCAAAATTTCTGATGGTAGCATCAACTACCATATAAGTCCTTTTGAATTCTTTGAAGTCAAGATCGGAAAGATACTCTTCAATTCTTTTCATTGATTGAAGCATATCTTCAAGATACAGAATATATTCTCGATTTTTCGGACTCATACGTACTTTACACTGTTTAAGATTTTAGGCCTAAGTTGTTCTTTCAGGGCTTTTTCCGAAACCAGGTCCACTTTTAATTGAAGTTGGTTTTCTAAAAATTCCTGTAAATCAAAAAACTCCCATCCAAGTGGCTTGCTGAAGGAAACCAGAATATCAATATCGGAATCATTTTCTTGTTCATTTCGTGCATATGAACCAAAAAACCCGATCCTATCAACATGATACTGTTGATGCAGAATAGGCTTCAAATCCTTTAATTTGTTTTCTATGTCGATCGTATCGTGCATATTTCAAAAATACTAAAAAATCAGTAAATAATCAGAAGTTCCTTTTTAGCATGGGTGGTGAAATCTGTGAATCAGCCAGAAGGGGTTGGGGGTAGCAGTGTGTGGAAGCTTGCAAAAAGTTGCAGGTTTCAGGTTACAGGTTTCAGCTTTTTCCTGTGAATTTATAGCGAATCCGATGAATTGCTAATGAACAAAAAATGTGTATTTAAACATCGTTACTCCGCTTTTTAATGATTCATCGGATCGCTTGTCCGGAAACTCTGAAGGAAACAAGAAACAAGGTTCCTATCAAGTATCAGGTATCCGGAATCAAGCATCCGGTATCCCGCATCCACAAATCAATTCCTTTCCCCAAAGATCGCCGAACCGATCCTGACAATTGTTGCACCTTCTTCAATGGCAATTTTGTAATCATTGGTCATGCCCATTGATATTTCTTTGAAATAATCCTTATCAGAGAAATAATTTTCTCTCAGAAAATCATGAATGTTTTTAAGCATTTTGAATTCTTCCCTGATCAGTGTTTCGTTTTCAGTGAATGTAGCCATACCCATTACACCAATGATCCTGACATTTTTGAGTTCCGGGAGAATCTCATTATTGATAAGATCTTTGGCCTCTTCGAGGTCAAGGCCGAATTTGGTTTCTTCTTTTGCAATATGAAACTGTAAAAGGCAATCTATGACACGATCCTCATTTTTTGCTCTTTTATTGATCTCCTTTAATAATTTAAGTTTATCCACCGAATGAATAAGGCTAACAAAAGGCGCCAGGTATTTCACCTTGTTCGATTGCAGATGACCAACAAAATGCCATTCAATATCTTCAGGCAACTCAGGTTGTTTGGTAATTAATTCCTGGGCTTTGTTTTCACCAAATATTCTATGTCCTGCATTATAAGCTCCCAGGATGTCTTCATTAGGCTTGGTTTTTGAAATAGCAACCAGCTTAACGCCTTCAGTTAGTTCATTCTGAACTTTGATGAGATTTTCTTTGATATCCATACTCCTGCTGTCTTTTGTTTACTGCAAAGTTAAAAATAAAAAAAGATGACACTTTCATGCCATCTTTTCATATTTTGTAAAGTATAAAGGTCTTAGTCCAGTGAATGCACTATAAGTCCGCTTCTTAACTTGGGTTCGAACCAGGTTGTTTTTGGGGGCATGATGTTTCCGCTGTCGGCAATATTGATCAATTGCTGCATGGAAACAGGGCAGAGAGCAAAAGCAACTTTCATTTCGCCGCTGTCAACCCTTTTCTTCAGCTCACCCAAACCTCTTATGCCGCCAACAAAGTCAATACGTTTTGATCTCCGCAGATCCTGTATATCCAGAATGGGATCAAGAACCTGATTCGTCAGTATAGTCACATCCAAAACACCGATGGGGTCATTGTCATCATAAGTATCTTCTTTAGCTGTCATGGAATACCATTCATCATCAAGATACATACTGAAATTATGAAGTTTATCTGGTTTGTAAATGGATGTACCTTTCTTTTCAACCGTAAAACCCTGTTTCAGTTTTTCAATGAATTCCTCTTTTGATAAACCATTCAGGTCTTTTACCACCCGGTTGTAATCAATAATATTCAATTGATCATCAGGAAAATGCACGGCCAGGAAATAATTATATTCTTCATTTCCTGTATGATTCGGGTTGTTTTCTTTTCTTTCATTGCCTACCAGTGCTGCGGCTGCAGTTCTGTGATGACCGTCAGCAACGTAGGTTGATGGTATCTTTTCAAACAACTCAATAATTCTGTTGATTTTATCTTGATCACGGATCACCCAAAAATGATGACCAACGCCATCTTCGGAAACAAAATCGTATACCGGGTCACCTTTAATAACTTCGGCAACAATTTCATCAATTTCCTTTACAGCAGGGTAGCTGAAAAATACAGGTTCATAGTTCATTCCGCTTACCCTTACATGGTTCATACGGTCTTCTTCCTTATCCGGACGTGTAAGCTCATGTTTTTTGATCACATTATTCATGTAATCCTCAACACCAGCGCAACCTACAATTCCGTACTGGGTTTTTCCGTTCATGGTTTGGGCATAAATATAGAGGTATTCCTCATCATCCTGTTTTAAAACGCCCTCATTAAACAATTTTTCGAAATTTTCTTTCCCTTTTTTATAAACATCAGGACTGTACGGGTCAATATCATCAGGAAGATCAATTTCAGGTTTTACTACATGCAGGTATGATAATTCATTGTCTCCTGCTTCAATCCTGGCTTCTTCCTTATTCAGCACATCATAGGGTCGTGATGCGATTAGATGTGTCTTTTCTTTAACCGGCCTGATTCCTCTAAAAGCTCTAAGTATTGCCATATTTTCTTGATGATTGTTTTTATGATTGATAATTAAATTTTAGTACTCATTGGGTGAACGACTGTTCCCTGTGTTTGATGTGTTGCGTTGTAAAGAAGTGATCAATGCGCCAAGCATTTTGGTTAATTCTATCAAATAAGACCGAGATTCTTCTTCCTGTATTTCATCCAGGATTTGTAATTTGTGGAGAATACTGGTATAAACAAGGCATTCACGAATGGATGTTTTAGCAAGCTTTAAATAATAAATAAACTGGCTTTTGTTCCTGGCGGATCCTTCTGCAATGTTCATTGCGATGTTTTGAGAAGCATTATGCAGCTTTTCAGACAAGGAGCATTCTCCATTTTGTTTCCCAACAGCTCCATTCACCCAGGTGATATAATCCAAAGCTTTGTGATAAAGCCTTAAATCTTCAAATCTGAAAAATGTGGCTTTTTTGTCTGTTAGTTGTTCCATGTTTTAGCATTTAGTTGATAATATTGTATCTTATTTCATGCACTAAAAATGCATAAAATATTCTAAACAAGCAAAATAAACCTGTAATTAATTAACCTGAAAAGTTTTGTCTCCTTTTTCAAAAAAGTCCCTGATCTGATTTGCTGCTGCTATACCTGCATTGATATTTGCTTCTGCGGTTTGTGCACCCATTTTTTTGGGTGTGAAATAGAATCTTCCCGGAAAATTTTTTTCGATATCCGCTGCACAATCCGGCGCAATATCAGATAGGTATTGAAATCCCTGCTTTTCTTCAAAAATCTTCATCAACCCTTCTTCATTAATCACTTCCTTGCGGGCAGTATTAACCAGTGCCGCTTTTTCGGGCATAAGACTTAAAAGACTTTGATTGATTGATTTTTTTGTTTTTTCATTTGCCGGAATATGCAAACTCACATATTGACAATTTTCATAGAGTTGCTCAACCGTATCCAATACTGCAACGCCTTCTTTTTCGATTTCTTCTTTCGGTATAAACGGATCGAATGCAAAAACTTCCATATCAAAGCCCCTGGCAATGCGGGCTACGTGTTTGCCAACATTCCCAAATGCGTGGATTCCGAGTTTCTTACCCTTAAGTTCCGTACCGGGTTTTCCGTTAAAATGGCCTCTTGCCTGATAAACCATCATACCCAGTGCAAGTTCTGCTACTGCATTTGAGTTTTGCCCGGGGGTGTTCATAACAATAATGTTATTTGCAGAAGCTGCATCAAGGTCAATGTTGTCGTAACCTGCACCGGCACGAACTACTATCTTAAGATTCTTTGCAGCATCAATCACCTCCTTATCAATTTTGTCGGACCTGACTATGAGAGCATCTACATCTTCAATAGCCTTGATAAGTTCGGATTGTGATTCATATTTTTCGAGAAGAATAAACTCATATCCTGCCTCTTCTGATATTTCCCTGATTGAGTTCACTGCTTTTGCAGCAAATGGTTTTACCGTAGCAACTAATATTTTTTTCATAGTACAGTGTTTTTATATTTTAAAAATGGGTGATTGATTAGACGTTCTTTTCAAATTCCTGCATTACATTAACAAGAGCTTCAACACTTTCGATCGGCATTGCATTATATAATGATGCCCTGAAGCCACCAACCGAGCGATGGCCTTTAATACCGATCATTCCTTTTGAAGTGGCATATTCAAAAAATTCTTTTTCATGATCTTTGTATCCATCATTCATTACAAAACAAACATTCATGATTGAGCGATCATCTGAATTTTCAACAGTTGGTTTAAAAAGTTTATTTCTGTCTATTTCACCATAAAGCATATCTGCTTTTTGGTTATTGATCTTCTGCATTTCAATAATGCCACCTTTTTCTTTGAGCCAT
>CAZTAW010000230.1:0-5443 GCA_964611705.1 uncultured Bacteroidales bacterium | reverse complement strand
AAAGGTTTATAAAGATTCTTATTCTTATCAGCTTGTTACTGGCTAACTGTCAAACAAACAAGCAAAAAGAGGACATGCCTGAAAAAAACACAAAGCAAAAGCAGACAAAATCATACCCTGCTTTTACTTTCCAAAGAAATATTACTGTTCAGGAATCTCCTGAGAATAAAACATCTACCGACCTAAGTTCAGCAACTCAGGAAACTCCAAAACATGATATCGAATTAGCAGTTGAGATGTCTTTAATTACTAACATACCTTTAACTCCGTCATCAACACCTGACAAAATTAAATCCGTAGATTTCTATCATGAAGCTAAGTCACTGGCTACCAGTACGGTTATTTTCAGCATGGAATTTGACAATGATGTATATTTTCAAACCGATTACTATTATACAAACGGCGTAAGTTTCGAGCTCATTCATCCATCCTTAGAGAAATCGTTTTTATCCAGGTTTTTATGGCCATTTGATAACTTTCCCGAAGTTTATTACGGCATACGATTCACACATAAAATGTATACACCAACACAGCTTGATATTCAAGATGTGTTAGCAGATGATCGTCCATTTGCCGGGTATTTGAAATTGTCTCATTTTAAGATCGCCTTTGATCCGGTACGCAAAGCCAGACTTAGCTCTTCATTAGGAATGGGAGTTATGGGTCCGGCAGCCTTTGGCGGACAATTGCAGGATTTTATCCATGACGATATACCGGTTGGCTGGGGAAACCAGATCAGAAACGATATTGTTTTTGATTATGGAATTGTTTTTGAAAAAAGCATCTTTGCCAGCAGGAAATTTGAGATCATACATCAGTTTGGCGGACATGTTGGCTCGTTACGTGATTATTTAAAGGCCGGTTTATCTGTCAATTATGGTAATTACTCCGTCTTTAATTCCATAAATGGATTTAATTTCCATAGTGCACACAACAGATTAAATTATGGATTCTATCTGCAAGCTAATGGAAATCTGGTTGGCTACGATGCTACCTTACAAGGTGGTATAATGAATACGCATTCTGTTTATACGATGCGAAGAGATGAACTGAAAAGTTTTCGCTATAATATTTCGGGAGGCTTTGTATTACAATATGCAGGTATAAGTTTTAATGCCAGGGCCAATTACAACAGCCCTGAGTTTTCAGGCGGGAGACCACATAAATGGCTGCATCTTGGTTTATCTGTTTTACTGAATTAATAGTGAAAAACCTGCCTTTTTTAAATGAATGGTTTTATAAATAAAAAAGAACATGATGCTACACAATAAAGCCTGTGCATTTGGAAATGAAAAAGTTGAGTTTCCCATCCATTATCATATTAAAGTGATCATGGATGCAACCGAATCTGACAAGGAAAACAAGGAGATACTTAAAAACATTTTCAATAACCTTAAAATCAACACTTCCGAATGGAAATACCGGCTGAGCAAAAAGGGCAACTATATCAGCTTTACCGTAAAAATCCTGGTTGAAGACAAAAAGACATTCGATGAACTTTACAAGCAACTCAATGAGCATAAATCGGTAAAATGGGCTGTTTAGTACGAATTGATTTGGATGTTCAATAAACCTAGAGTAATTTCGTTGAAGTGAAAAGTGATTTCGAAACCTGATAACGGATCAGGCCATTTGTTAAATTTGTATAACTACTTAACTCTGATATGTATACGATTGAACCATACTACAACTGGAGGCATCATTACATTGCTTCGGAAGACGAATGCTCACCTTTCTTTTGTCGCGAATATAGCGAATTTGAGTTTACCCATTCAGTATACGATCATTTCATTCATCCGCAGTGGGATGAAATCGGCACCCCCACTCTTTTTATCAAAATACTCTATGCAAACTATGACAGCGGACATGCCATCATTGAAATGATAGGGGAATGGAACGATTGTTTGTATAACGACATCATGTACCTGAAACGAAATATCATTGAAAGTCTTCAGAAGCAAAATATCAATAAATATATACTTATTGGGGAAAACATCCTTAATTTCCACGGTGGTGATTCGGATTATTATGAGGAATGGAATGATGAAAACGAAGACGGATGGATCATAGGAATCAATTTCAGGGATCATGTTATCAAAGAATTTGTTGATGCCAACCTGGATTATTACATTTGTTTCGGGGGGCGATTAAACAGCTTCAACTGGCGCGTGCATGAACCCCTGCAACTTTGTCGTAAAATTGATGAACTTTTCCAAAAACGATTAACCCCTCACAACTATGATGAAGAGTCTGATAATTAATGTATACGGAAGAGTGCAGAATGTTGGCTTCAGATATTATACACATAAAAAGGCCAACGAAATGGGTATCCTTGGTTTTGTAAAAAACAAATCCGACGGGTCTGTTTATATTGAAGTCGAAGGAGAAGAAGACAGACTTAACTTGTTCAGAAACTGGATAAGCAAGGGCCCCCAATGGGCAAATGTTGAAAACATAAAAATACAGGAACAACCCATTCAGGGATTCAAAGATTTCAGGGTAAGATAGATTGCCTGTCAATATCCAATATCCAATGTCCAATCTCCAATCTCCAATGTGTAATGTTTAATGTCCGATATCAGAATCAAACATCAAGCATCAAACAAGCAGTAGCAGGTATACCCATCAAACCACCTTCTCTACTTCAAGATACAGGTATGCATGATCGGAATAGTCCTTTATCCACTGATCTCTTTCTGCATAATAATCCGATCGGTCAAGCTCAATATCTGCTGAAATATCTTTCTTGAAATAATAATCCATTCCCATGGTATTCAGGTCTCCGATAAAAAGATAGTTAGCCGGTTTTTTCTCTGTTCCCAGCACCTTCGCAAATTTGATTGCTTTTCTGAGCATGTCATCACGTAAGCCAAATACACGTGGATCGTCATGGCTCTTAAGATGAAGAAACAATATCGGATACTTGTTTCCCTTTATTTCCAGGGTGAGCAACGCACCAGGCCTGAGCAGGTGTACTCCCGATTTAAAAGTAACTTTTTGTGTGAAAAAAGATGTTATACCTCCTCTTACACCTACCAGGATTTCCTGAACCTGCGGTCCTTCAGTAATATGAAAAGAATAACCCGGAAAATTATTAACCAATCCGCTAAACACTTCGCTACCTTCAACTTCGTAAAGAGCAAAAATATCGGGATTAACCTGTTTTATTTCCCCGGTGACCCTGTCAATCCTATCGGCAAAGTGATTATCCTGCCATCCACCGAAATGCTCTATATTCCATGATAATAATGAATATGCTTTCATGATGATATTGTTTGGTTGTTTTTTGATTGAATATGAATTCAGAAATTTGTTGTCTAAGGTAATACATTCCAAATCAGAAAACAACATGTATTTATTAATTAATAGCAAAATAAAATCTATCAATAGGTAAACTTCTTTTATATTACTGTTTTATTAATTGAGAACTTTCAGAATAATTTCGGCAGCCGTTTTGGCCACCGGCGGATCATAATTCGAAAGGGAGATTATTGTAATTTTTGTTTCAAGATCAAGAATAAATAAAGTACTGATACCGGATGCTTTGCCATACATACAGACACATTGATCATCTTCCTTTAAATTATTTGGAAAGTTGAATTCAGAAAACAACAAATCTCTTGAACGCTCTGTCATAAGCTTATTCTCAAACAATGCATCACTTAAGCTCAGCATATCATCCGCTGTGCTATATACTCCATCCGCAGGAACCACATTAACAGGCATATAGACCGTATTTTCCCACGCAAAGTCTTCTTTCACTGTATCCAACGGATGTTTATTCGTATATCCGGTAGCAATATTCCGGGTCGGCTTATCCCGCATAAAAAACCCCGTATTGGCCATACCGGTCGGTTTAAAAACGTTTTCACGGATATAGGTATAATATTCGGTTGCCGTAACTTCTTCGATAATAGCCGCAGCTACAAGCAACCCGGTATTGCTCTCCAGATATTCCGATCCCGGTGGAAACAGAATCTGCATATCACGGATTTGATCAATATACCCCAACACTTTCTGCAATGCCCCAATTTCAACTTTACGTGCGATATAAAAATCTTCCCATCCTGTCTGTGAGCTAAGCAAATGTCTGATCGTGGTTTTACCGGCAATTTTATCGGGAAAACCATTCAGAAACTTACCAATCGGATCATCAATGCTTAGTTGCTTTTCATCATACAATTTTAATATGGCGATTTTGATAAACAAACGGCTAAGTGATCCCAGGTTAAACTTCGTGCCAAGCTCGTTTACCACAATAAATCGTTTTGAAGCATATCCGTAGGATTTAAAGAAAACCGGATTTCCATTATTTGCCAAAAGTATAACACCGGAGAACATATTTTCTGCATTTATGGAATCCATTGCCCGCCTGATCATTTGTAGTTGACTTTGTTTTATTCTGTTGTTTTTTAGTGTATCAACACCTGTTTGTTCAACATTTGATTTAACCATTTCTTTTTCATCGGAAAGAAAAACGGGCTTAAACAAAACCATTTTAATCAGGTAAGGCTCTTTTGCTTCCACACTCAGGTTCACTTCAAGCATGGCATCTTGTGAAATAGATCTGACCATGAAGCTTATCTCATAATCTGTTGAATTTATTATACTTACCAACTCAATTTTTCCGTAAAAACTTTGGGTGGACTGAAAAATGGACATATGTAATGTGATGGGCATCTTATTCAACAAAGCACCAGAAAAACAAGTATTGATATAGTTAGCTATTGAATATTTTGATTCCTGGTTAATCAATTCGGTAATTTCACTTGCCCTCTTACCCACGGGTGAATCCGGGAACTCAACCTTGGAGAAAGCAGGCAAAACAATTCCGCCAAGTAATAAAAGAATCACCAGTTTCAATCCTGCCATAGTTTTTCTGATTATGCGATTTTCTTTACAAAATAAAGCAAGAAAACCCGTAATCTATTATTCTTTATGGTTAAATATTTTTAAAAAATGTTAAACAACTTGACTATAAGGAAAAAATTCTTTATACTTTTTATCATTAACTAAATATGACCAACAAAGTCATAAATAAGCATGTATCACCTTTAAAAGGTTATATTAAAACAATACCTGTACAGAAACATAAACAATAACTTTAACATAAACTATCAAAAACCTATAAAACAACATATTATGAATATATTTATCACAGGAACAAGTTCAGGAATCGGATTGGGATTGGCAAAACATTATTTAATTGAAGGCCATAAGGTATTTGGTATCAGCAGAAATGAAAATGAGGAGTTAAATAAGTTTGAGCACTTTCATTTTCTTGCTCAGGACATTAGCGATTTTCACTATGCGATGATACATATATCCAACTTCCTGATGAATTTGAAAGCAATTGATATTATAATACTTAATGCAGGTATCCTCAACAATATCAAGGATATGCACCATACATCAGCAGAAGAGCTTCAAAGGAGTATGGATA
>CAZTAW010000229.1:0-5508 GCA_964611705.1 uncultured Bacteroidales bacterium | reverse complement strand
AAGCGCTTGACGCGCTCGATCGGCAACGTCAGGTAGGGGGAACTACATATGCTGTTGCGGAAGCATTTGGTCGTAATTGGATTGGGAATGATTTGGAAGAAAAATATTGTAAAACTATCAGGCAGAGGCTTTCAGATATAGAACATATACAACGTATTGCTTCACAAAAAGATGAAATAGAAGCTGTTAAGCGCAGGGCTGGTTTACGCGGACAATAATATTTGTACATCCCTTAATACTAAAGTAGAAAAACTATCCATATATTTATTGTATGGCTCTTTTGTAGCATTGGGTGGTGGATCTATATAATATACTCCATCCAGTTTTGTTAGGAATTTGGTATAAACCATGAATAAACCGGATACTAATGTGTGGCTTATGTTGTTTCGTTGTTTTCTCTGAACATCGTTTAGAAATATCCCTATTACTTTCTGCTTATGACCAACAAATCGTTCAAGTAGTAATTTATCAATAAACATTTTCCCCATTCTATCTTTGGATGTGGTTTTTACTGAAACAACAATTTCTTTCTCATCTAGAGTTTTAGAGGAGGATTTCACTCGATCGTAAGGGGTTAAAACCAGGTCGTTTTCGCATTTATATATTTTCGTTCCTTCTTCAGTTTCATATGGGATTTTTAATACTATGTGCTCGTTTGTAATTCCCATTTCATTAAAAACACTTCTTACCAGCTCCTCGAAACGGTTACCAACATGTTTCCTTGCACTATTGGGATCAACAAGTAAATCAAGGCCGGCTCCTATCATCTGCTGGATTGTATATATGGTTCGATCAATTATCCGTGCATTTTGATTAGAATTTAAAGTTTTCTTGGTTTTATACTGTTGCAACAATTCAATGCATTTGCTGAAAAATGAGTTAAATTCCGATTCATTGTTAATTATCAAATTAGTATTTATTGGACGTACAAATTTCTCTGATCCTGCTATTGAAGATGAGTATATTATGTAGTCCCCTTTAGTTTTGCTATCACTAAGAATATTAGGAAGGTAGAAAAGATTCTTTTTGTTATCTCATAAAAATCTGATAATGAATTTTTCTGTTTTTGAAGGTCCTCTGCTAATGTGCTCATCTGGATTGCTATTTTAATATCAAATGTAATAAAGTTATTTTGATAGTATAGTAATAGTTAAACTTCCTTCCTCATAATATTCCCAAACCTCGTCTTGCTCACCGGATGGTCGGCTATGATCTTTCCATTGTATATCATACAGAACGTGCCAAAAGAGCAGGGACTTTGCTGTGCTTCCTTGCTGCTGTTGAGTTCGATTATGTTCAATTCAATATTAAAATCTCTCTTTGCTGCCTCGCCAATCTCAACCCTTGCCTTCTCAATATAAGGGCATTGGTCGCTGGTGATCATGTGCAGGCCTTTTTTGTATTTTTCAGGAAATGTCCTTTTAATGAATGAAGGATTTTTTGAATCTTTGTTGAATTTTAATACAAGTAGTTCAAAATCAAGAGGGGCCTTATCAGCAACTTCAAAGCCGGAACTGATAAATATATCCCTGGATGCCATCCAGGTTCCTTTGCGGCAGACAACGGCAACACCTTGCATCCCGGCTGTTTTTGCATCTTCAACACAGGCTTCAATTAGCTTTTTACCCCAACCTTGTGCTTTATATTTTTTGGGTATGATAAAAAGGCAATGAACAAACATAAAGCCATTTGCCTGAACCGGCCTCCAGGCAAATTCCCCGGGAATATATTCAATAGCGCCGATAGCACCCTTTTCCGCTGAATGCAATATTTTATACCGCATACCTTCTTGAAAGCGTTTTTTCACCCACTCAACTTTCTTTTTGTAACCCGGGTTTTTCAAATCTTTGTACCCACACATACCGTATTGATGAACGGTGCTTGGTGTTGCGTCAATGATGGTAACTTTATCCATATGTTATTCTTCAAAGGGTAAGTTAAGTATTTCAACCAGAGTACCTTCAGGTACCATGTCGTATAATTCAATTACTTCAATGTTTTTCATTCTAATACAACCCTGGGAAGCAGGCTGTCCAAGCAATCCCTCTTCAGGAGTACCATGAATATAAATATACCGGTTATATGTATCAATTCCTTTGCCTTTGTTAACTCCTTCTTCAAGCCCTTCCAGCCAGATTATCCTGGTCGTTACATGATCTTTCTTGATATTCGTTTCATCCGTGTGTATTGTAGAAATCTTTCCGGTATTGGCCCGGGCAACAAAAATCGCCCCTGCTTCAGCGCCATCACCAAATTTTTGTTTTATACGGTGTGTGCCGGTTGGGGTTTTACCGCTGTTGGCCTCGGAACCAAGACCATTCTTCCCGGTCGAAATAATAAATGTTCTATGAATGCTGTCATTCCTGACCAGATATAGCATTTGATTTTCAGGATTTACAATAATTGCATATTCATCATTCGAAAGGTCGTAATTATGCTTGAGCTTAATTATTACATTTTCAATATTTGTGGTCATTTTATGCATGTCTGTTTTATTTTGTAAAGTTTGTGTGCATGAATTCAGGGCTGATAGTAATAATAAGAATGTGAATCCTTTTCTAAAATGTTTTTTCATTGTTATTTTGTTTTTTTCAGGAAATAAAAATAAACATTATTCCCTACAAAATTGTTATAAGAAAACACAAAAAACTATCATGAAATCATTTTGTATCACTTCATCTGCCAACGGGGAATTCCTGCCATGTTTGTTTGTATGGATACAATTCTCTGCAATTGCTTTAATTTTCTTTTCCGGGCCTGTAATTCCATCAAATCATATTCTGCTTGGCATGGAATTGTTTGGTTTATTTCTTGGCTTATGGTCTATCGCGGCACACAAAGGCCTGAATTTCAGAATAGCTCCGGTTCATAAATCAGGCGCAAGATTAATAACATCAGGCCCGTACAAATTTATTCGCCATCCTATGTACCTTGCAGTTATTTTAACAATTACTCCATTGCTAATAAACTATATTGATTGGCAAAGATTATCAATTGCATTGATATTGCTCACTGATCTGATCCTGAAGTTGGAATATGAGGAAAAACAGTTAGAAGATAACTTTGATAAATATACCGAATATCAGAAAAAGACCTGGAAATTAATTCCGTTCTTGTATTAAGGAGTGACATTCGATAGAAATTCGATAGAAATTCGGTGGAAATTCAATGGAAATTTTGATGTTATTACATTCATTATCAGATGATTAATTACTCAACTATTTCTAATTTCATCTGATTCATCTTATGCAGGTAACATTACTTCTTTTTTTGCTGCATGCAAACCGGATCAATAAACCTTCCCATCCTCATCAATCATAGGTACAAACCTTACAGGTAAAATAGCCCGCTTTTTAAGTTTGTTATCTTTTTTGGTAAACAGATACAATTTCTGACTGTATTTTTGTCCTACCGGGATAACCATTTTTCCGCCTTCTTTTAATTGGTCTTTAAGGGCATGAGGGACTTTTTCAGGGGCACAGGTAACGATTATGGCATCATATGGTGCATGCTCTTTCCAACCCTGGTAACCATCACCGTGCTTAACAAAAACATTTTTATAATGCAGTTTTTTTAGCGTTCCCATTGCCCTGTCAGCCAGTGATTCATAAATTTCAATGGTATAAACCGAATCACATATTTCTGCTAACACGGCTGCCTGATAGCCTGATCCGGTGCCAACTTCAAGGATTTTATCGCTTGATTTCAGATCAAGTGCATCTGTCATAAAAGCAACGATATATGGCTGTGAAATGGTTTGATCGTCACCTATGGGTAATGGTGAATCTTCGTAGGCATATTTTTTATATGGTTCAGGGACAAACTCATGCCTGGGAACGGCTTTCATAGCATTCACAACCGCTTTGTTATTAACCCCCCTCCATTCAATCTGATCTCTGACCATTTTCATACGTTTCTCCGTTTCATTCATATTTGATTTGTTTTGTCCTATGCATGAACATATGGTTAATACAAAAAGGGATACAATGAGTAAACAAAAAAACTTTGATCCGTTATTTATCATATTTTCATAGTTAATCATACAATTGTCTAATATAAAACAAATTAATGATAAAATCAACTTTCACTGATGCGGATAATAATATTACCTTATTTTTGGTGACGAAAAAATATATCATCATGAAAAACCACCCAAGCAATTACCTGAAAATAGTTTTACTTTCTGTGATAGTTTTCATTACTGTTGCCTGTTCAGAACGCAATGGGACCTATGTTACCTACCACAACAATGGCAACATCCGGACTGAAGCAAACTACACCAATGGCAAACTCGATGGTTCTTTTAAAACTTTCTACCCGGACGGACAGGAAGAAATCATTGCACATTTTACCAACGGCAAAATCATAGGGGAAATCATGAAAAGAAACAAGACCGGTCGTGTTACTTTAAGTTGCAGACTAAATGACAAGGGGCTTTTAGAAGGACCGGTAAAAATATCTTACCCTGACGGATTGGGTTATTATATTGGAACATACAAAAATGGAAATCCTGTTGGGGAGTTCATCAGATGGTATGCTTCAGGAAAGTTGATGGGAGAAAAAAGTTACAACGAATCTCATCAGCTTGTTGATACCATGAATACGTATTATGAAAAAGGACAGATTATGATCAGGTATGTATTTTCTGATGATGGAAACCTTGATTCTGTTTATTTTTATCATGAAAATGGGGATATTGCTTTTGAAGGAAGAGGAGAAGATGGGTTGATTTATAAAGAGAATGAAAAAGAATCTTTTTCAGGTCAAGTTAATTGTTATTATCAAATAGGAAAGAAATCCTTGAATGGAAGTATAGAAAATGGCAAAAAGACCGGCTACTGGACCGGATGGCATGAAAATGGTCAAAAGTTGCTTGAAGGGAAATACAATGCAGGTAATATAAACGGTAACTGGAAATACTGGAGCAAAGATGGAATGCTGATGATGGAAATGATTTATCAAGGTGGTGTCACACATATTTCGCAGGTCAAGGATATTCAATCAAAATTAAAGCAATTGGCTAAGAAAACAAAAAGCCTGTATTAAGTTTCTTTATCTAGCTTTGAAATAAAAAATGGATTTAAATATTAAGAATAAGTTATTTGTAGTTTGCGGGGCTTCCTCCGGCTTCGGATTCGCCGTTGCGAGAGCGTTATTGAAAGACGGTGCAAAGGTTATTACTGTTTCCCGCAGTGAACCCGATCTTTCCCGCTTCGGTGAAGAATATCATGATTCGGTTGAAACCATTACAGGTGATTTAACAGAGAAAAACACCGCAGGCAATATTTTACATCGTATTGAAAATAAGAAACTTGACGGAATATTTGTCAATGCCGGAGGTCCACCTACCGGTTCATTTCTTGAAACAAATATGAAAGATTGGGACGATGCCTACCTATCGGTTTTCAGATGGAAAATTCAATTGATGAAGCTTTTGTTACCGAAAATGATTGAACAGAAATATGGCAGGATCGTATTTCTTGAAAGCGTTTCGGTGAAGCAACCGGT
>CAZTAW010000228.1:1863-5620 GCA_964611705.1 uncultured Bacteroidales bacterium | reverse complement strand
AGAATTGTGATTTTGCAAAAGAAGGCTTTGGAAGATGGATGGAAATACTCCCTGAGGGTAAAACCATTTTTGGAAACCTGGAAACTTTTCCAAAAAGCGAAATAAAACTTCTTAAAGCTCAGGATATTAAATCTATTGCTGTTGTACCTGTTTTTAGCGATAATCACTGGTGGGGCTTTGTTGGCTTTGATGATTGTAAAATGGAAAGAACATGGAATATCGCAGAAATCAAAGCATTGTCGGCAGCAGCCGATATATTAGGTGCAGCTATTCACCGTCTGAAAGTGGAAGAGGAGCTCCGTGAATTGAATAATGAACTCGAAAACCGTGTTGAAGAAAGAACCAAAGATTTACTCAAGGAAATCAATGAAAGGAAGACAGCTGAGATCATGCTGCGGGAAAGCGAGGAAAAATACAGGCAGATTTTTGAAAATGCAAATGATGGTATACTACTTACTGTTAATAAACAAATCATGTTTATCAACCCGAAGCTTTATGAAATGACAGGATACCTGCCCAAAGAATGCATCGGGTATCATTTTAATAATTTCGTACATCCCGATTATAGAAAAATGGTAGCGGATTTCCATACAAAAAGATTAAACGGGGAAAAAGTACCTGAGAGATATGATATTAAGATCATGGATAAACAAGGAAATACAAAGTGGCTCGAAATTAAATCTACCCTGATCAGATGGGAAGAAAAGCCTGCCATACTTACTTTTTTAACCGATATCACCGAAAGGAAGAAAACGGCGGAAGAACTTGAGACGCTGAACCAACACCTTGAACAACGGGTAAAAGAAGAGCTGAAGAAAATTGAGCACCAGCAACAGCTATTAATCCAGAAATCAAAGCTTGAATCGCTGGGTGAACTGGCAGCCGGAATCGCTCATGAGATCAATCAGCCTCTTGGCGGGATTGCAATGGGCATGGATAATATCCTGGTTAAAATAAACGATGAAACATTTCCAAAGAAATATCTTGAAGAAAAGTTCAAACATATATTTGAAGATATTGAAAGGATAAAAAAGATAATCAATCATGTTAGGATATTCTCAAAAGACCAGGACATTGCTGAATTTGAAAAAATAGATGTGAATGTGGTTGTCGAAAATGCATGTTCGATGGTTAACACCCAGTATAAAAACCATAATGTTGAACTGGTTAAAAATCTGCAAAACAAGAATTATACACTTGGCAACAAATACAAGCTTGAACAGGTAATTCTCAATTTATTATCAAATGCAAAATACGCTGTTGATGATAAAGAAAGCCTTCTCAAAAATAAAGCATACAGCAAGAAAATATTGATCAGGTCGCACACAAATAACAAGCATGTCTTCATTGAAGTTGAAGACAATGGCACTGGCATTGCCGATGATAAACAATTGAATATCTTTGACCCGTTTTTTACAACAAAAAAGAATGAAATAGGAACGGGGTTGGGCCTTTCAATTTCATATGGCATTATTAAAGAAATGAAGGGAGATATTTCAGTAAGAAGCAAGGAAGGAAAATATACGAAAATGAAGATCAGTTTACCGGTATATGAAAGCAAATAATAGCGACAATCTCAGCATATTGGTACTCGATGACGAACCACGCGTTCGGGAAGAGATAGGGGAGTTCCTCGAAGGCAAGAAGTTTAATGTTTTAAAAGCAGCTACACCAGGTGAGGCTTTTAAAATTGTTGATAAAGAAGTCATTGACATTGCCATTCTTGATATCAAGCTCCCTGAAATGGACGGCATCAACGTATTGAAACTCATAAAAAATAGCCATCCTGATATTGAAGTTATCATGATATCAGGTCATGGTGATATGAACAGCGTTATTGACGCTATGCGACTTGGTGCAGCGGATTTTTTCCAGAAACCTTTTCGATTGTTCGAAATACATGGTTCTATAGAACGGACCAAACGATATATTACACTGCAAAAAAAGATGAGGGAAATAGAGCATAATTATTCTCTCATTTCACGCGACCTTCAAAAAAGCATTGGGCATAAACTTATCGGGCAAAGCAAAGCCATCAGGGATACCATTAATCTGATGTCGAAAGTGGCTAAAACAAAAAATACATCTGTGCTGATCACCGGGGAAAGTGGAACGGGTAAAGAGCTTGTGGCCAGGGGTATACATTTTCTGAGCGATCGAAACAAACAATATTTTCACTCGGTAAATTGCTCAGCAGTCCCTGAAAGCTTGTTTGAAAGTGAATTCTTCGGTCATAAAAAAGGCGCTTTTACAGGAGCTTCTGAGGAAAAGGCGGGGTGGTTTGAAATTGCCAACAAGGGCACAGTGTTTCTGGACGAGATCAGTGACATGCCGTTAAATCAGCAAGCCAAATTGTTAAGGGTGCTGGAAGAAAAGAAAGTCAGCAAGGTTGGAACACATTCTATGATGGATGTGGATGTGAGGGTTATTGCCGCATCAAACAGGGATATCCGCAGTTTTGCGAACGAAAACAAATTCAGGCTCGATCTTTACCATCGCCTGAGTTCATTCATTATTCATATTCCGCCTTTGCGCGAAAGAAAAGAAGATATACCAATGCTTATTGATCACTTTATAAATGAGTTTTCGGAATCAATGGGAAAAAAAATCAAACATATTGAAAAAGATGTCTATGATCAACTTAAGAATTATGATTTCCCCGGCAATATCCGTGAGCTGAAAAATATCATTGAAAGAGCTATGATCATTTCCGAAGGTGAAAATTTAGGTGCTGATGATTTTCAATTGATAGGTTCACAAAAAGCAAAACCGCAAGTAGCTATAAAACCTGAAGATTTTTACACTTTTGACCTTGAACAAATTGAAAGAAAAGTAATTATGGAAGCGCTGAAAAAGGCAAACCATAATAAATCCAAAGCTGCCGAACTACTAAATATAACCTGGCAGTCACTCGACAGAAGAATGAAGAAATACGATATCAGGGAATAATCAATAATTAAAATTTTTATACCATGAAAAAAATCAATCTTTTTTTGATCACTTTTGTTTTATTATTAGCAGTAAACAAGCTTTTTTCGCAGGAAAAAGGAGCAATTACGGAAGATGTCCTGGGAACGATCAAACAATCAGTATGGGATGATGCCGACGACAAGGCACTGATCAATGCCGTTACCAACAACAACATCAAAAAGCTTGCCCTTAACAGGGAAAATGTTGGGAAAGTTAATCATTACTTCTCTCATAAAGTGAAGACCTCAGGCATCACCGACCAGAAATCAACAGGAAGGTGCTGGCTGTTTACAGGTTTGAATATTTTAAAACCCGTTGTTTTGGAAAAGATCAACATCAAGGAATTTGCGTTTTCCCAGAATTACAATTTTTTCTACGATCAGCTTGAAAAATGCAATTTGTTTCTTGAAGCAATAATTGCTACAAGGGATAAAGCAGAAGATGACAGAACAGTTGACTGGCTTTTTAAACATCCGATACAAGATGGCGGTCAGTGGACTACTTTTGCCGACATTGTTAAAAAATACGGTGTGGTACCCAAGTCAACCATGCCCGAAACCTATCAAAGCCAAAACACCCGAATGATGCGCAGACTGCTTTCAAAAAAGCTAAGAGAAAATGGTATCGTCCTCAGGCAAATGCATGAAAACGGAAAACCGGAAGAAGATATCAGGAAAGAAAAAATCAGAATGCTTTCAGAAATCTATCGCATCCTTGTGTTGTGTCTCGGGCAGCCACCGCAGGAATTTGAGTGGCAATACGAAGCCAAAGACGGAAATATCACCGA
>CAZTAW010000228.1:0-1853 GCA_964611705.1 uncultured Bacteroidales bacterium | reverse complement strand
CCCAAAGTTTTTATAAAAAATATGTGGACATTAATCTCGATAATTATGTAATGTTCATGAACGATCCGTCAAGAGCTTATGGCAAACTTTACGAAATAGAATATGACCGAAGCATGATAGAAGGCTATAACTGGAAATATATCAACCTGAAAAACAACAAGATTAAATTATTTGCGAAAGTATCAATACTTGATAATCAGGCCATGTATTTCTCGTGTGATGTTGGAAAACAATTGAACAAGGAAGGGGGGCTGCTGGATGTTAAAAACTATAATTACAATGATTTGATGGGCGTAAACTTTGGGATTGATAAAGCAGAAAGGATAAAGACATACCAAAGTGCTTCAACTCATGGCATGGCGCTTATCGGGGTAAATGTATTGCCGGATGGAAGCACAGATAAGTGGTTACTCGAAAATAGCTGGGGGCCTGCAGCCGGTCATAAAGGATACCTCACCATGACAGATGGATGGTTTGATGAATACATGTTCAGGGTAATTATCAATAAAAAGTACATTGATAAAGAAACTCTGAAAATATTGGAGACAGAACCCGTTAAACTTCCACCGTGGGATCCGATGTTTATGCCGGAGGAGTGAGGCGTGAACAAAGACACATAATGTCAATTGTCAATATCCAATATTCATTATTGGATATTCAAAATTCAATCCAATTCAGCCATCAAAACAAACAATCATACTTCTATTGATGCTTCGGACGCAAAAGGTCATTAATGGTCTTTACAGGGTTGAAGGTTATAATGGGTGTTTCAACAAAGAGTGTGGTCCAGTTGGCCATTGCACCATTCCATAGGCCCGGCAATTCCTGGGCTTTCAGGTTTCTTCCGTCTTTTGATTTGATTGAAATGAATCCGGTTGAATGATCAATAAATTTACTGAGTTCAAACGGTTTCCCGTGATGATCCCGTATGCTGCACACCAGGTCAACCGGATTAAAGTGTGTTGATTTGTTCAGTATTATTTTCTGTCCGGGATCTTCCATATTGATTTGGGATTTTTCAACAATCTGCAATGATATCTCTCCATCCTGGTCCTTGATCCAGAAAGGGCCCCCTCCCGGTTCGCCCTCATTTTTTACCATCCCGCATATTCTAATTGGCCTGTTTAACTTAGCAAACAAAAAGCTTCTTTTTTCCTGCAGGGTAGCATGATTGAAATCACTGAATAAATCAAGGTTCAATTCATTGATTGCAAAATCGGCAGTTTCTTCAAGGATAGTTACATTGACATCATCACGCTCAAGTTTTCTTAAATATTCATAAACTTGCTCCCTGATCCTTAATAAATATCCACCGATCACTTTTTTATACCGGTAAGTTTCCTCCCTGTATTTATCCGGAACAATATTATCAATGTTCTTAATAAAGACGATTTCGTGATCAATATCATTAAGGTTTTCGATCAATGCACCATGACCACCCGGTCTGAAAAAAATGCTGTTATTTTCTTCCCTGAAAGGTTCATTTTCCATATCAACCGCAATGGTATCGGTTGAAGGTTTCTGCAAGCTGAAATGAATATCAAATTCAACGTTCAGCATTTTCTCATATACGGGCTTTACTTTTTTGATTTCTTTCCTGAATTTTTCAAGATGTTCGGGCGAAACTGTAAAATGTATGGAAACCTTACCTGAATTATCCCGGCAATAATATGCGGTTTCCACAAGATGTTCTTCTATTGATTTCCGGGCACCATCAGGGTATTTGTGAAATTTGATAAGCCCTTTGGGTAAACTTCCATAACCCAATCCCTTATCAAGCAATATATAATCAATAATGGTGTTGAAATCCTTCTTTTTAATACATTCCTGAATATCAAACCCATCTCGTGCCA
>CAZTAW010000227.1:0-5624 GCA_964611705.1 uncultured Bacteroidales bacterium | reverse complement strand
CCTTCTTTCAATTGCAAAGCTCTTGTCAGGGCTAACTCATCCCATGGATTGATAATCCATTGAATTCCGCCGTCATCGAACACCTTGTTATCATCCTTAAACCTGATCTTGGTTGTGGTGTCCGGTACATTACTTATACATACTAAAATTTTCATACCTACTTTATTTCGTTTTGAATATGTTTGCAAATATAAGGATTAGTTGGTTATTTAAATCATTGTTCTAATTGTCCAATTGTTTCATTGCTTCATTGTTTAATTCTTTATTAAAGCCATCATTATTAATTATATTTTTAGTTTCAAATTTGTAAAATTGATTAATTGATTTAAGTATTTGGGGATTTCATTTAGTTGATCAAAAATTAAATTATATTGCTCATTAGTAATTAATTCCCTCACTCTCGCTTTTTCATTCCAATCCAAAGCTTCTTTAATTGATCCACTACTTATTCTATAAAACTTAATTTTATCTTTTTTAGAATATCTTCCAAACCCTTCAGCAATATTTGCAGATATAGAATCTATAGCTCTAACAAATTGCTTACCCACAGTATTTTTAGTAAAATAATCCCAACTAATAACAATATCCCAAACTTTGTTGCTTAGATTAAAAGAAATTTTATAAGCATTAATATCATTCAATTGCAAAAACTTTTTATCCATATCTATTTCATTTAAATTAGAACAAAAAGACAATGAGACAATGGAACCATGTAACTATGAAGCCATGCTATCAATCCCTTAGCAAAGACCTGGATATTACTATTTTTTGTATCTCCGAAGTTCCCTCATAAATCTGGGTAAGTTTGGCTTCACGCATCAGTCTTTCTACATGATATTCTTTAACATAACCGTAACCACCATGTATCTGAACAGCTTCCGTAGTTACTTCCATTGACATGTCGGCGCAATATTGTTTAGCCATAGCGCTGGCAACACCATAGGGTTTTTCTTCATCTTTCAACCAGGCAGCTTTGTAGCAAAAGTTTTTACCTGCTTCAATTTTAACGGCCATATCCGAAAGTTTGAATGCAATTGCCTGATGATTTCCGATAAGTTTGCCAAAAGCTTTTCTTTCTTTGGCATATTGAACGGATCTATCGAGCGCGCCTCCGGCAATTCCAAGGGCCTGTGCTGCAATGCCAATACGTCCGCCTTCAAGAATTTTCATGGCAAATTTAAATCCGAATCCATCCTCGCCAATCCGGTTTTCTTTTGGAATTTTAACATCGGTAAACATCACCGAATGTGTGTCGGAGCTTCTCATTCCCATTTTATCTTCATGGGGACCCAGTGAAATTCCCGGTGTTTCTTTTTCGATAATGAAGGCATTAATGCCATGATGTCCTTTTTCGGGATGGGTTTGAGCAATCAGAATATAATAATCTCCGCACTTTGCGTTGGTGATCCAGTTTTTTGTACCATTAACCAGGTAATGATCTCCCTTGTCTTCTGCTGTGGTTCTTTGTGAGGTTGCATCTGAACCGGCCTCAGGTTCGGATAACAGGAAAGCGCCAATTTTTTCTCCGGTTGCCATAGGCCGTAAGTATTTTTCCTTAATTTCTTCGGATCCCCATTTTTCAACTCCGTAGCAAACCAGCGAATTATGAACCGACATAATAACTGCCACGGAGGAATCAACTTTTGAAATTTCCTCCATCGCCAGCACATAGGAAAGCATATCCATTCCTCCTCCTCCCCATTTGGTATCTACCATCATCCCCAGAAAACCAAGCTCCCTGAGCATATTTACATGTTGGGTTGGGAATTCTGCATTGGCGTCACGTTCAATAACATCTTTTATCAATTCGCGCTGGGCAAAGTCACGTGCTGCCTGGCGGATCATTTCCTGTTCTTCGATAAAATTAAAATCCATATTGCCGGTTTTGTTTGATATTATTTTTTGCTTCTGAAAATTAGAGACAAATGTAAGAAAAAAAGATCATGGTTTCATGGCTTCATCATTCCATTGTTTCAGGGTATTGTTCCAGGATGTCCGATTATTTATCAAAAGGTATCGGATTGTTCAGTTTCATTATAACAGAATAATTTTCTCCAGGGGGTTTTTCGGACAAATTACCCCATTTTCAAATCATCTCCATTTTCAAATCTTCAAATCTTCTCCTACGGGAGTCCTTCGGACAAATTACTTAATTCATCTTTCGCTTTTCCAAACTCTGAAATGATCTCTTCAACAATTTTTCCAGCCGGTTTGATCTCATCAATCAACCCTGAAATCTGTCCGATCTCAAGCTCTCCTTCATTCAGGTCTCCTTCGAACATTCCCTTTTTTGCACGACCCCGGCCCAGTAGATTTTTTAATTCTTCTATGCCAGCTCCTGCATATTCTTTTTGCTGAACACGTTTGTAAAACTCATTTTTAATTAATCGTACGGGAATAACCTGCTTTAAGGTTAATTTTGTATCTCCGTCTTTTGCACTCACAATGGATTGTTTAAATGCCGGATGCCCGGAAGATTCTTCCGATGCAGCAAAACGGCTTCCGATTTGCACACCATCAGCTCCCAGAATCATTGCTGCAAGCATCCCCCGGCCGGTACCAATACCTCCTGCTGCAATCAATGGTATTGAAATAGCTTTTCTGACCATGGGAATTAGTGTCATTGTTGTGTTTTCTTCAATTCCGTTATGGCCTCCGGCTTCAAATCCTTCTGCAACAACAGCATCCACTCCTGCCTGCTCACACTTTGTTGCAAATTTCACATTGGCCACTACATGCGCAACTTTAATTCCCTTTTCTTTAAAAAAGGAAGTATATTTTTTGGGATTGCCGGCCGAAGTAAAAACAATCTTCACATTTTCTTCGAGTATAATTTGTATATGATCTTCGACCTGAGGGTAGATCAATGGCAAGTTTACTCCAAATGGCTTGTCTGTGGCAGCTTTACATTTTTGAATATGTGTTTTTAGCACATCGGGATACATTGAACCGGAACCGATCAGGCCGAGACCACCGGCATTGGATACGGCAGAAGCCAGCTCCCATCCGCTGCACCAGATCATTCCCCCCTGAATGACCGGGTATTGAATTTCAAAAAGTTCAGTAATTCTGTTCACTGATTTAAACTTTACATATTTTTCATCATTTCATTGATAACATTATTGGCTCCTTCATAAATATTCAGGATATCTGCGTCAAGCATATAGCAGGGGGTAGTAAAAATCTTGTTATTCTCATCCGTAACAACCTCGCCATGATTTGTTTCAACATGTTTTCCACCCATTTTCTCAATAGCCTGAATGGTTCCTTGATCCTGTCCGACAGTTACTTTTACATCGCCCAGTATTTTTGCAATGAAAGCCGGTGAAATGCAAAGTGCGCCTATTGGGTTACCTGCTTTATATGTCTCTTGAACGGCTTTTTCAACCTCAGGATTAACTTTGGCATCCGGGCCATCGAAAGCAACGGTAGAAAGATTTTTGGCCGCACCAAAACCGCCTGGGAAAATCAATGCATCAAAATCTTTGGGAGTATAATCCGATAGGGGCTTGATTTCGCCACGGGCAATTCTGGCAGATTCAACCAATACATTTCTTTTTTCGTCCATTTCTTCGCCTGTAATATGATTGATTACGTGATGCTGCATAACATCGGGAGCAAAGCACTGATATTCGGCTCCTTTTTGTTTAATGGCCAATAATGTTAAAGTAGCTTCATGAATTTCTGCGCCGTCAAAAACGCCGCATCCTGCCAAAACAACTGCAAATTTTTTCATGGTATAATTCTTTTTTTTGTTAACAATTTAGTTTCTCTCCTTTGTGCTAAGTTACAAAAAAAAGAGAGCCAATAATGATAGCTCTCTTTTCCGGATTTATTATTCAATGTTTATTATTCCGCTCTTTTAAAAACAATAGCTACCACAGTACCATCATCCCCTCCCATGTTAATAAGCATACCGTAGGGTTTGTCACCGGGTATTGTTAATTGCGCTTTACCGGCATTACCTGTAAGCTGTTCCCAAACCGTTACTGACATATGCACACCAGTTCCACCTGTCGGGTGTCCCCAGCCGATGAGGCCGCCGGTAGTATTCATGGGAATCATTCCATTGCGGGATGTATTTCCTTCTGCAATAAAACCCGCTCCTTTACCGGGTTCTGCAAAACCCAGCGCTTCAACAGCCAGAAGTCCGGCAATAGAAAAGCAATCATGTGTTTCAATTGTTCCCAGTTGGTCAATTGTAATTCCGGCATTATCAATAGCTTCCAATGCTGCCTGCTTAATGGCTGTAACTTCGGTAAGGTCAGGCGGGTCTTGTGAAATATCACGAGCTTTGTGCCCTACACCCATTACCTCAACGGCTTGTTCTTTCATGATTCCGATACGTTTCAAGCCATCTTCGGAAACAATGGCAATAGCTGAAGCGCCATCTGAAACTTTGGAGCAATCAAATACGGTCAAATTATCTACAAAAAATCTACCGTCGGGCTTGCGACTCATATACAAAGCTTCCAGGTCTTCAACTTTGTTTTCGTATTCCTGTGCTGTCGGGCAAAGCCTTGCATTTTCGATGGCATTGGTAAACCATTTCCCCATTCCTTTGCGGGCATAATCAAATCCATACTTTTCATAATAGGCTCCTGCCCTGTCGCTGAATTGTCCGGGGAAAAAATAGGCATGTCCGTTTTTTCTTTTTTGGAACCATCCTGCACCCGCCAGAACATCAGCGCCATAAATGGCTTTCATGGTATTTTGCACCTCAATGCCAATGGTTAATGCAACATCCGATGATTCAGCAAGAATATTTTTTATTCCCGTAACAAGTGCCAATCCACCTGAAGCACAGGCTCCCTCAACCCGTATGGCCGGCTTAAACTCCAGGCCATTATCAATATGACCTGCCAAAGCTCCCAAATGGCCTTGTTTATTGAAACGTTCGGCCATAAAATTACCCACAACGATTTCATCAACGTTTTGGGCACCTCCTATTTTCTTTAGCGTTGTGCCACCTGCTTCTTTTAAATAATGTTCGATGCCGGGTCTGGGTTTTTTGGGATGAAACTCACTTCGTCCCGTACCCAGTGATATGGTATTATGTCCGGCTGTCATGTATACTTTTTTTCTCAGTTTTTTCATTGAAGTTTATTTTTTGTTTCTAAATTGTTCTGTTTTCTGCGATTAATCCGTTATTCAAATGTTATTCAGTTGTCATTCGATTGTCATTCAGTTGTCATTCAGTTGTCATTCAGTTGTCATTTAATTGTTCCTGAGCCTATTGATTTTATATAATTATTCAACTTTACTGCTAAATTTCGAAAGTCCTTAGACAAAGTTACAAATGAATCATTGTCAATTAAACCTCTGTTCTTTGCCTTTTCCAACCATGTTATTGATTCAAAAAGAGATCCACGGGCAAAATAACTAAAATTTTTCTTTTCTTTATAATGATATCTTCCAAAGCCTTCGCTAATATTTGCAGCAATTGAATCCGTTGATTTTACAAATTGCAATCCAATCGTACTCTTAGGAAAATATTCCCATTTGTTAACATTAAACCAAATCTTTTCACCAAGTTCTAAAGCCAGCCTGTATATTTCCAAATTATTTAACTCCACTATTGAATGACTATTGAATGACTATTGAATGACCATTGAATGACCATT
>CAZTAW010000226.1:0-5638 GCA_964611705.1 uncultured Bacteroidales bacterium | reverse complement strand
AATATTTTTAATGCTATTGGTTTTAAACTTAGGTGCAACTTTGTTTGCCCAAACAAAGGAAGTTTCATTTACTTTGGATGACAGGGACAGGATTATGCGCACTGAGCAAAAGGTTGAAGGATTGCAGCAGGAGATGAATATTAAAATTGATTCATTGCGAAAAGAAATGACTTCACGCATTGATACCCTGTACTGGGGCTTTGGCATTCTGATCGCCCTGATGCTTTTCCTGTTTGGTTACATCGTTTGGGACAGGCGTACGGCATTAAATCCTGTTCAATCAAAAACTTACGATTTGAGTGAGAGATACTTCAAGATGGAAACTGCCCTAAAGGAAAAGGCCAAAAATGATCCCAAACTGGCTGAGATTTTGAAATCGGTGGGGATACTTTAGTTGGCCATTGGTATAAGGTATCAGCCTCCAGTATCAGGTATCCAGTATCCAGCATCGAGTATCAAGTATCAAGTATCCGGCATCTAAACCATATCCACTTTATACGTATAACTCCCCTCACCCTTACTGCACCTATCAAGAACCGAATTTAGATACTGACCGCAGTTGCTCCCTATTTTGTTTTCCTCCCATTCCCCGATGCTTAAAATTACTTTATAGCCTGTATCTTTTAGTTCTTCTGTTAGCCTGGGATGTAAGTTTTGTTTCTGATTGATCAATGAAGATATTCTGTGTTTCCTTGCATTAAAAGTTGGGTTGATTGGCGTTATTTTAACAAGAAACTTTTCAGGATCAAAATACTTTTCCAGAACTTTTACATCAACAATGCTGTCTGTTCCAAGAGCGAAATTTAATGTGATTTTCTTTCCCTTTTCATCAAAGAATTGTTTGCCGTAATCCGAAATTTTTTCGAAATCCCATTTTTTAACCGGAATAAGCCTGTCACGTTGATACTGATCTGTTGAATGAATCGAAAACTGTAATTGAAATGAATATGGATAAAGTTTCTTTTTAATGATAAGAAGCTCCTCGAAAAAGTTTTCCGTGCCAATTGGAGCTACCGTTGATAAAGAAGGTATAAAATTCCTGATTTGATAACGTAGCGGTATTTTTTTCAAAGCTTCTATCACATTCTTGTTAAAAGCAGGTTCACCCATCCGGGAAAACTGAACCTTGAACTTTTCAATATCAATAACACGCGAGGGAAACCTGTTTTTGATCACCTGATCAATCTGAAAAAGAATTTCTTCTGTTGAAAGTTTACCACTATAATTTCCGCCTGCATCGCAGATCTTACAATTAACCGGGCAACCAAAAAGTGTGGAAATCACCAGCACGCATTTTTCATTAAATGTTTTTGGAGGTTGTGTTGATTCAACAAATTCTACCAGTTTTCCTTCCTTGTTCCCGGCAATAAAAACTCTTGCCAGATCAATGTTTCCTGTTTTTCTTATTATTCTCATATTTTGTTAATCAAATCATTAATTTCCATTGCACATTGTATTCCATTGCCGGTAGCAATTGACACCTGTCTTGCCTGCCCGTTCACAACATCACCGATCATAAACAATTTATTTTGAGCCATTAATCTTGTGAGATTACTTTCAATCTCTTTCGACAAGAAATCAAGATCAGGTATTCTTCCGGTTGCAAAAATAAGCTTATCCAGCAAATATTTTTTATTCTCTGATCTATGTTTAAAAATGATTTCTATTTGATTGTTTTTTTTAACCATTTTACTAATCATGTGATCATCATAAAATTGAATGGAAGAATTGTTGGTGCATCTTTCAACTAAAAGGTGCAATGCTTTGATCCGCTTTGAGCGATTGAAAATTAAGACCTGGTTTTGTTTGCCAAGATTCAATGCATAATCGAAAGCCGCATCGCCTGCACCAATAATTCCAACTTTTTCTGACCTGATATTCCGAATAGGATATATTTCGTAAAAAACATTTGGTTGAATTTTATCAGGGATTTCAATTTCAGGATGCTTTGGTTTTGTTCCTGAAGCAATAACAGCGTGGTTACATATTATCTCATGATTCAGGGCCTTAGCATAGAACGCGTTTTTCTTGTATTTCAAATGAATAATTTCGTCGTAAATAATGTTTCCTGAGTATTTTTTAAATTGTTTCTCAATGTTTCCAACCAATTCATGTCCTGAAATTCCATGAGAAAAACCCAGGTAATTTTCAACAAGATTGGCATTGAGAAGCAATCCCCCCAGTTTGTATTTTTCAAAAATAACTGACTGAATACCGTATCTTGAAAGTTGTATGGAGCAAGCAATACCCGCAGGCCCTCCGCCAATGATCAATATTTGTGTTTGTATTGTTTTCAACTTTCAAGGATATTTTTACTTAAAATAGGTTGGGTAAATCCAAATGCCAGGTTTTTGATTGTAGCCCAATGCAGATCAAAATTATACGTAGCTGTGGTGTCAATGGGTAAAAATGGCCTGAGTCCTTTTACAAAAGCAGAACGCACTGTTGTTTCACAACAAAGATTTGTCATTACTCCGCATGCAATAAGATGTGTCTTTTTTTGCTGTTCAAGTAATTCTGAAAGACCGGATTGATAAAAAGCATCGTATTGACTTTTTTCCATAGTTCGACCTTTGTGAACCGGCATTTCATCAATGATGTCTGAAAGCTCAGAATTTTTCGAGATCATATTATTCCACCATTCGTTCATTAAGCCTTGATTTTCAAAGTTATTAATATGTTTAGAAAATATGACAGGAATTTTTTCTTCAATGCAAAAGTCAATTAATGTCAATACCCCCGGAATAATTGTAGGTGCAGAAGGTATAAAAGCATGTGATTCGGGTTTGAGAAAATATTTCTGCATATCAGTGACCAATAAGGCTGCTTTTGATTTTTCAAAAACCAGCTTCTTGTTTCTGTTATAAGAAGAAGCCTGCAATTTAATTTGCTCCGAACGGGACAAAATGGTTTCCTTTGTAAAATAAATTTCTTTCATGATGAATGAGAATATTGGCAAAATTAGTGATTTGGAGCAATATCAAAGAAGAAAAACAGAAACGGTACTTTCAGGTTTTTCTGAATCGTATAATTGTGCCCAATCAGTTTTATGCGCCTTTCATGATGAAATAGGACAGAATAAGGCAGAAAATTGATAGGTTTTGATCACGATAACGATAAGGAGAAAGAAAAAGCAAATGCAGAAGATGTTTTCAATAAAAAGTGTACATGCTATATCAGCACTGTAATTGAACATTTATGCAGTGAATTAACAAATCTCTAAAAAATTTCATTTCATAAGTTGTTTTTTTAAAATTTATTTGTACTTTTGCACCTCTCTTTGAGAGGGAGTTGTAAAAAACTGAGGAATAGAGGGAACCTGATAAATTAAGGCAAATAAAGGTTTCCATTCCGAGATAAAAATCGGAAGATGTCTTATAATTATCTGACCATCCTTCTATTTCCCGTAAAAATATTTTAAAGCAATAAGGAATGAAGTAAAATTCGTACCTTTGCGCACCCAAAAAACCGGGGTAAAACAAATAATGTTCTAAAAGACTTGATATGCCAACAATTCAGCAGTTAGTAAGAAAAGGCAGGAAGAAACTTACCGAAAAAAGTAAGTCGCCTGCACTGGATTCATGTCCTCAGCGACGTGGAGTATGCGTTAGGGTTTATACAACCACACCTAAAAAACCGAACTCTGCCATGAGGAAGGTTGCAAGGGTCAGGTTAACAAATCAGAAAGAAGTTAACGCGTATATTCCCGGAGAAGGCCACAATTTGCAGGAGCACTCCATTGTATTGATAAGAGGTGGCAGGGTAAAGGATTTACCTGGTGTGAGATACCATATAATCAGAGGTGCATTGGATACTTCCGGCGTTGAAGGCAGAACACAAAGAAGATCAAAATACGGAACAAAAAGACCAAAGAAATAATAAGTATCAATACTAATATTTATAAAGGATGAGGAAAGCAAAACCGAAAAAAAGAGAGATTCTTCCCGACCCAAGGTTCAAAGATCCCATGGTTACAAAGTTTATCAATAATTTGATGTTAAGGGGGAAGAAAAATCTTGCTTTCAAAATTTTTTATGATGCAATAGATATCGTATCGGAAAAAACCGGTGAAGATGGATTGGAAGTATGGAAAAAAGCACTTGCTAATGTAACGCCCTCGGTTGAGGTTAGAAGTCGCAGGATTGGTGGTGCTACCTTTCAGATCCCTTCAGAGATCAGGCCCGGAAGAAAAATGTCAATCGGCATGAAAAATATGATCAGGTTTTCTCGCAATCGCCATGAAAAAAGCATGGGGGCAAAACTGGCAGGTGAGATCATGTCGGCATATAAAGAAGAAGGTGGGGCATTTAAAAAGAAAGAAGATACCCATCGCATGGCAGATGCAAATAAAGCATTCTCTCATTTTAGATTTTAACAAAAAACAACAGGCGTAATACAATAGATGACAGATAAGTTATTACATACAAGAAACATTGGCATCATGGCGCATATTGACGCGGGTAAAACCACGACAACGGAGCGTATATTGTATTACACCGGTATTAATTATAAAATAGGAGAAGTACACGAAGGTACTGCTACCATGGACTGGATGGTGCAGGAGCAGGAAAGAGGTATTACCATAACCTCTGCTGCAACAACTGTTTTCTGGAAATTCAAAGATCAGGAATACAGGATCAATATCATTGATACACCCGGTCATGTTGATTTTACAGTTGAGGTAGAACGTTCACTTCGTGTTCTGGATGGCTCAATTGCTATTTTCTGTGCGGTAGGTGGTGTTGAGCCACAATCAGAAACTGTTTGGAGACAGGCTGATAAATACAAAGTTCCACGCATCAGCTATGTCAATAAGATGGACAGACAGGGTGCTGATTTTTTCAAAGTGTTAACTGAAATTAAGGAAAAGCTTGGAACCAATCCTATTCCTATTCAGTTACCTATTGGAAGTGAAGATAACTTTTCGGGTGTGATTGACCTGATTAGCAAAAAAGCTTATAAATGGGAAAGCGAATCACTCGGTGCCAAATATCATGAAGTTGATATTCCGGAAGATATGCAGGAACAGGTTAAGGAATATCACAACTTGATCATTGAAGGTGCTGCAGAGGAAAGTGAGGTTTTACTGAACAAATTTATGGATGATCCTTCATCAATTACAGAAAAAGAAATTATTGCCGCACTGAGAAAAGCAACACTTGACCTTAGAATTACACCTGTTCTTTGCGGAGCCTCATTCAAAAATATTGGTGTTCAGAAATTAGTTGACGCCATCACAGCTTACCTGCCCTCACCACTTGAAGTTCCCCCCATCACAGGAATTAATCCTTATACAGAAAAAGAAGAAAGCAGAAAAGCAGAAAACAGTGAACCTTTTAGTGCGCTTGCTTTTAAAATAGCTACCGATCCCTTTGTTGGGAGAGTGGCATTTTTCAGAACTTATTCAGGAGAAATGAATGCCGGTACACAGGTGTTAAATGTAAATACCGGTAAAAAAGAAAGAATAGCACGATTGCTTCAAATGCACGCCAACAAACAAAAAGCGCTTAAAAAGGTTGAGGCAGGTGATATAGCTGTTGCTGTTGGCTTTAAGCAAATAAGAACCGGTGATACCCTTACTGATCTCCGCCATCCCATTTTACTTGATGCCATCAATTTCCCCGAGCCGGTAATTAGC
>CAZTAW010000225.1:0-5650 GCA_964611705.1 uncultured Bacteroidales bacterium | reverse complement strand
TGGTGGCCGGGCCGCTGGAGTGTTCATCGTTTTGATGAATTGAGAATTTATGAAATCATTTTTTTTATTTCATGAATTCGCGAACTCGTAAAGTCAATCTGAATCATCACATTTATCATTATTTAGACTTAATTAAAATTGAATAAATTCAACACTGCGCATTTTATTGATATTCTGATATTTAAACAATATCAAATGATCCAAAATAATTTTTCCGGGTAACCATCGAAAACGGCATGGAATAAACCTAAGAAACACTTGGAATTAAGGTATTCTGTGTGTTTTTATATTTCGTTATCTATCAAAGGATAAATGTCATTATAGTTCTTTGTAAGTTATGGTTCTGTTTACGTCATGGAGGCAGGCGGTACCGGTTTAATATCTTTCATCATTCACTTTGTGCACATATCGAAAAAGTATTGGTTCCTTCGATTATATGCATTACGGTGCTTATAAATCTCATTGATAACGGTTTATAAACCTATCCGCCTGCTGTCTTTGACGTTTTTTTATGCTTTTTGAAAGAAACCTTAAAGTTTATGATGTTGTCGAACTGGAGGGGAACATGATTAGTAAAGTTGAACAAATAGGCTTACGCACACCCAAAATACGTACCCGTGACAACATAATCACCATAGTGCCAAACTCATATTTTATTGATGACAAGGTAGTTAACTGGATTCACCTGGAAGAAAAGACAAGATTTCATATGAATGTTGGAGTTGCCTATGACTCTGATGTTCAACTAGTAAAAAATGTATTACTGAAAGTGGCAGAAAGGAAGAAGAACTCCATATCACAAAACGCGAAAAAGAAATACTCCAATTGATGGCAGAAGTTATGAACAACAAAGAAATAGCTGATAAACTTTTTGTAAGCGAACGCACTATCATAGGCCATAAATCAAATATACTTGCCAAAACAGGTTGCAAAAACACCATCGGCTTGCTGGCATATGCGAAAAAACTACCCCGCCGCAGAGCAGCGGGGTATTAAATGGAATATTTAAAAACGCCCCAAGGGGCGGAAAATTAACCCTTGTCCGCCTCAGGCGGATTAAAAACAAATTGGTTTCAATTTAGCCCTTTCCCTGATTCTTATTTTAGAAGAGAAACATGAACATATAATGTTTTTTTGTAAACTTGCTATTGAGAAATAAATTAAACAATAAGCATTGAGGTTAAAAAAAGGAATATTAGTTTTATTAACAATCACTTGCCTGTTTGTATCCGGAATTTTTGCCCAGATATCTTTTTATAAAAATTATACTGTAAACGATGGCCTGCCCAGTTCAGTGATCTATGATATTACCCAGGACAGCCTGGGATATATTTGGATAGCAACAGACTACGGGATTAGCAGATTTGATGGTTACACTTTTAAAAACTTCACCACCAATGATGGTTTACCTGCCAATTCAAATATTCTGATCTTTGAAGGAAAAGGCAATACACTCTGGTTTTTAACCTATTCAGGACAGCTCAGCTATACCAGCAATTCGGCAATACAGACATTTGCATTGAATGATACAATTCCCAAAATGAGTGACATGCATTATGCCCGTACCTTGAATGTTGATAAAAATAACAATGTTTGGTTCAGATATGGAAGAGATACGAACTATTCTGTAAGAATTTCCGAAGATATGGAAATACAGGTTCTGGATACATTTATACCCCGGCGTGAAAATTTTTCATTCCTCTTTAGAAATTACTACAAAAAGCAAAGCCAGAATCCGGTTAAACCCCACGTAAATATTCCTGTTACAACAAAAAACAAAGTATACAGGATAAAAAACATTTACTATTATCTTGATAAAAACGGATGCTTACAATATGCAGGCAATAAAATATTGAATTCATCAGAAGTTGATTTCGATCCGACAGATACTTATTGTGAGAAAAACGGAACAATCTGGCTTAGAAAAAAATGGGACGGAGTAAGGGTTTACAACATGAAGTATTTAAATGAAGAACCTTTGCGATTATTACCCGACATTCGCGTTACCAAAGTACTGAAAGACAGAAATATGAACTATTGGATTGCCACAGAGGGAAGCGGACTTTACTATTTGCCATCAGTTAGTATTTATGCTTACAAAAAATCTAAGGAACTTCCAAATGCAAACATAATGGCACTGGAAGTGAATAATGATATATTATATTTTGCAACAAATGACGGGAAAATATATCAGGGAAAACTAAACAGGCTGGCTCACCTAATTTCAAGAAAAGAAATTTTAAAAAACGAATTCAAATATGCCAGAGATGTGCTCTATCATTCAGATGATCAATTATGGATTATTGCCTCAAAGTATTTAAGATACACCCCTGACAGAAATCCTTTTCCACTTAAATACAGAGTGATAAAAAAAACCTATGAATTTTGGGAATGCCACAATGGCGATGTTCTTGTTGCAATGATAGAAGGCTTCCTGAGGTACAACAAAAACAAATTGATCTATGATTCAAGAACCGATGGGTTTATCAAGCATGTAAGAACTATTTATGAAGATTACAAGGGATTAATCTGGTTGGGGACAATGGACGGTCTTTATTCTTTTGATGGAGAAAGATATAATTATTGGGGTGATTCATTATCAAAACTTCAAAACAGGATCACTACCATCCGCGGAAGAAAAGATGAATTATGGATAGGGACCCGTGCCAATGGCATAGTAATATTAAGCTCTGATACAATACGCTTCATTAATGAGCAACACGGATTATCAGGTAATATGATCAGGGTTATTTTTATAAATGCTGATAATGAAATTTGGGTGGGAACCATCAACGGATTGAATAAGATACTGGTTAATGATTCGAAAATGGATATTTATAAAATCAGTAATTATTCAGTTTGGGATGGTTTGCCTTCCAGTGAAATCAACGATATAAAGTCATACAGGAACTACCTCATTGTTGCAAGCAGTCAGGGATTTTGCACCTTTGATCCTGCAGAAATCAAAAAAAACAAATTGACGCCATCATTGCATATAAAAAGATTTGCTGTAAATAATACTGAAATACCCTATCATGAATCAATAGAAATAAGCGACACAGCCAACTCCATTTTAGTTGAATTTCTGGGCATCAGTTTCAATGATCCGGGAAATGTAAAATATCGTTATAAAATAAACTGGAGTGATAAAAATCATTCCCCTTTTGCTGTAAAATATAGGAATACACTTGATTGGGTTGAGACAAGAAATACTTCATTACAAATTAATGCCATTCCCGGTAATTACAATATTCGGCTTAAAGCTGCCGACCGCAATCAAAACTGGTCGGGGGAGAAAACGATTAGCTTTGAGGTAAAGAAACCTGTCAGCCAGCAATTCTGGTTTCATGTTCTTATCTTAATCATTGTAATGTTGATGGTTTCGATGGTTTTTATTATTATCATGAGAAACCGACAAAAGAAACAAAAGACCATTACGGAACTTCTGTTATCTGAGCAAAAAGCATTGCGTGCTCAAATGAATCCTCATTTCATTTTCAACGCTTTGAATTCAATACAGAATTTCATTCTCGAACGTGATGACCAAACGGCCGATCTTTATCTGGCTAACTTTTCTACCCTCATGAGAAAAGTATTGGAAAACTCAAAGCATAACCAAATCCCACTCAACGAGGAAATAGAAACCCTGCAAATGTATTTGCAGCTTGAACATCTTCGTTTTGAGAACAAGTTCTCTTATGAGATCATTTTGGATCAACAGATTGATTCGAATGCGGTAATGATCCCTTCCTCACTGATACAACCTTATCTTGAAAATGCTATCTGGCATGGATTAATGCCAAAACAAAGTGCTGGTAAACTTAAGTTGGAATTTATAAAACATAAGAAAGAACAACTATTAGTTATTGTAGAAGATAATGGTATCGGGCGTGAAGCAGCTTCAAAGCTCAGAAACAAAAGCAAAGACCATAAATCAACAGGTATGAAAAACATTGAGGAAAGGCTGAAGCTGCTTAATAAAAATAATAAGGGGGCGTTTTTTGTAAAGATCATTGACCTAAAAAGTAATGAAGGCAAAGCCCGGGGTACCAGAATTGAGTTAAGTATACCATTATCATAATATTATGAAAACATATCAGGAAATGCCATGAGCGAAAAGATCAGATCAGTTATTGTGGACGATGAAGACAGGAGCCTCGGCAGTCTGAAAATGCTGCTTGAAAAATATGTTCCGCAGGTTGAAGTAATCGGGACAGCATCAAATGTAAAAGAAGCCACCGGGGCGATCAATGAACTAAAACCCGAACTTGTTTTCCTGGATATCAGCATGCCAGACGGGAACGGATTTGACGTTCTTGAAAATGTAAGCTTTAAAAAATTCGAGGTGATCTTCATTACAGCTTACGACCGGTATGCAGTAAAGGCATTTGAGTTTTCCGCTATACATTATTTATTAAAGCCCATCAGCTATTTAGAACTGCAAAAAGCAGTCAGCAGATTTGAACAGATCAAAAACGAAGATGTATTTGAAGAAAAGATCAATGTGCTTCGCGAAAGCATGGACAACAAACCACAAAAAATCATATTACCTACATCCGAAGGTTTCAACATCATTGATCTTGATAACATCATCCGCTGCGAGGCTGACAGCAATTACACAATCTTTTTCTTTACAGATGGTACCAAAGAGATCGTGAGCAAATCACTTAATAATTTTGAAAAACTACTTTCTGACATACATTTTGAAAGGGTTCACAACAAACATCTTATCAACCTGAAACACGTTAAAAAATACGTAAAAGGCAAGGCTGGATATGTTATTATGAATGACGGTGAACATGTTTATATCTCCGAAACAAGACGTAAGTCATTTGTTGATGCTTTGAAAAAATTCGCCAAATCACTGTAAAAACAATCAGCAAAAAGCCCTGTTTACACATTAAAAAATCGTTTTTACTCATTTGCCATTGAGTTATGATTTCCGGTGTAATACTTTTACCATGAAATTAATTGTAGTATTAACCAAAAAATCATAAATCATGAAAAGCAAATTGACATTTTTACTGGCGATAACATTTTTGTTCATCTTCAATCTAACTCATGCACAACTCTCAATCTGGCTTGACGAGTATGGTAATGAAATGGATGATGTAAGCAACAATGTTGTACTTGACCAATCGGGCAACATTTACGTAACAGGTTCTTTCAACAGCCCAACCTTAACTATCGGCTCAACAACACTAACTAATTCAGGCGGATGGGATGTATTCGTAGCCAAATACAACCCGGGCGGAACACCAATATGGGCTGTAAATGCTGATGGAGCCAATGCCGATGAATTTGGTAACGATATCACGGTAGACGAATCAGGTAATGTATATGTAATCGGTTCCTTTCAATACGGAGATATTTCATTTGATGGAGGAAGTACCACATTAACAAATTCAGGAGGCTCCGATTTCTTTGTTGTAAAATTCAACAGCAGTGGAACACATCAATGGTCTTTCACCAATAGCGGGGGCGGAGGTAAAGATGAATTCGGCAATGGAATTGATTTTGGCAGCGGAGCGCTTTATATTATCGGATCATTTATCAGCCCGGACCTTGAAATAGATGGCATACCCCTCACGAATTCCGGTATGTTTGATGTTTTCTGGGGTAAAGTTGGTCCCTCAGGTGGTGTTTCACA
>CAZTAW010000224.1:0-5691 GCA_964611705.1 uncultured Bacteroidales bacterium | reverse complement strand
GTAGGTGAAATTCTTGAAACACATATTGACACGGATAAGATCAACAATCCCACAGATCACACAACCATTGACATTGGCACCATAAATCCGTTAATCTATTATTCGGGGGCGAGGGAATACCGGAACATTGGCGACAAACAGGGAGATGCCTATAAAATTGGTAAGGATATTCTCAAAACACCCGAATCAATATAAAAAACGGTCAACGTTATTTATTGTCATTCAATGGTTATTCAGTTTGTCAACACCAAACCTGCAACCTGTAACCTGAGACCTGGAACTTATAACCTAAAACTCACTGTTCATTCGGACTACTCACTACTCACTACTCACTACTCACCACTCACCACTCACCACTCACCACTCACCATTCACTACTCACCACCAACTCCAAAAAACCCCTCCCCATGCGTTTTCACAAAAAAAGCCACTTTCTCAAGGGAGGTGATCATATCGTATTCCTCAAGGTAAACATGCCGGGGTACATTGACCGGTTTGGGACTGTAATTTAAAATTCCTTTAATACCGCCTTCCACAAGCATTTCTGTGATCTCTGCTGCTGATTCGGCAGTAACAGTGATTATGCCGATAGAAATATCCTTTTCTTTGATCAATCCAGCCATGTCTTCAATATTAAAACATTCAACACCTGCATATTTTTTTCCTATTTTCTCAGGGTTTCTGTCGAAAGATGCAACAATAGAAAGCTTGGTTCTTTTTCCTTTAAAGTAATTGATAATAGCCCTTCCCAGATTACCAACCCCCACTACGGCAACATTTAAACCTTCATCCGTATCCAGGATTTTACCGATCAGGTTGATAAGTTCCTCAACATTGTAGCCTTTTCTGAGGGTACCTGTATATCCGATAAGCATAATATCCCTGCGAACCTGTACTGCTGTAATATGTTGTATTTTGGCTATTTCGTGAGAAAAGATATGCGTTTTTCCATTGGCATGACACAACAAAAGCGCCCTACGGTATTGACTTAACCGCTCAATTGTTTTATGAGGAAGATGTCGTAATTTATTCTTATCCATGAAACATTGTTAAATAATTAACGATGCAAATTTAAATGCACGTCTTTTAAAAAACAAAGAAAATGTTAATTAATTAACAATGTTAAAAAATAACAATATTAAGAACCTGAATACCAATTATATAAAGATGGATTGTTAATAAAAAACTAACAGTAAAAACATTTCTGATATTGCAGGAAATTATTTGAAATGGCCTAATATAACACCAGCCCCACTTAATCCGTTCATGATTTTTTAACGCTATTCAGCCAATCGTACCAGTTTTGCATACCTTCACCTGACTTTACCGAAACTTCTATAAATTGCAGGTGATGATTGACCTGCAGGGCATATTTTTTCATTTTTTCAACATCAAAGTCCACATAAGGCAAAAGATCAGTTTTGTTGATGATGCAAATATCTGACGATTGAAACATATCTGGATATTTTATGGGTTTGTCGTCGCCTTCAGTCGTGCTAACTATTACCACACGTTTTTGCTCCCCCAGGTCAAACAAACTGGGACACACAAGGTTACCAACATTCTCGATAAAAAGCAAAGCATCATCTTCTATTTCAAGTTTTCGAACGGCTTTGTTGATCATATCCGCATCCAGGTGGCAGCCGCTACCGGTGTTTACCTGCACAACAGGTGCCCCGGCTTTTTCTATCCGTTCGGCGTCATTCATGGTTTGCTGGTCGCCTTCAATGATATAAAGTTTTTTGTCCGATTTCAGTTCTTTTATTGTTTTCTCAAGCAAAGAAGTTTTCCCTGAACCGGGTGAACTAACCAGGTTTAAAGCGTAGATATTTTTCGCTTCAAAATACCCTCTGTTCCTTTCAGCCAGCAAATTGTTTTTTTGGAGAATATCCATTTCCACCTGTATTTCCCGGCCATGATTATGCTGATGATTGTGATCTCCATGTTTATGCGCATGACCATCATGTGGATGATCATGGTGCGCATAATCGTGTGAATGGGAATGATCATGACTGTGTGCATGCTGATAATTCCCATGATCGTGCTCATGGCTGTGAGTATGTGTATGTTCGTAAGAAGCCTCTCCCGGCTTCCTGATACTTATATTGTTGTCTTCTCCGCATCCGCAAGTTCCACACATAGTATTTTGTTTTTAAGATTTAGATTGCAAAAGTAAGAAAAAAGGATTTTTCAACATAGCTTCAATATTTCAGAAATCTCTTCTCACCATTTTCACTTTCATTCAAATGACTCGCTGGTATACATGTTAATAATAAAGAAGGACAGAGTGACTGTCTCAAAAGATTAATTATCATCATAATAACTAATTTCCAAACGTATTGCAAACTGTTAACAGAACAAATAATCAATTAAAATTTCATGATTTTGCAGATATTTTTATAAATTTACGCTAAATCAAAAACTGAAATATTATGGAAGAAAAAGAAAGATATGCTAAGGCAAAAACACGTGTTCACGCAATCAGAGGCTTTTACACGCATCTAATAATATACCTTATTGTTAATGCCATTTTGTTTCTGATCAATCTGTTTAACCGCAGCGGCGGATGGTGGTTTTATTGGCCGCTGATCGGATGGGGTATTGGCATTATCGTGCAGGCTTACCATACTTTTATTCCGGGCGGATTGTTCGGTAGCAAGTGGGAAGAGCAGAAGATCAGAGAATACTTGGAAAAACATAAGAAAAAATAAAACATTACAACTTTGGATACTTTAGTTAAAGAAGCCGGTAAACTATTAAAAGAATCAAAGTACACCGGGGCTTTTACCGGCTCCGGTATTTCTGTTGAAAGTGGTATTCCATCTTTCAGGGGGAAAAACGGTATCTGGAGCAAATACGATCCGCAAACCCTTGAACTGCATTATTTTTACAGCTATCCCAGGGAATCATGGAGTGTGATCAAAGAAATTTTTTATGATTATTTCGGCGTGGCCAAATTCAACCGTGCGCATGAAGTGATGGCGCAAATGGAAAAAGCCGGTTTACTTAAAGGCATCACAACTCAAAATATTGACAATCTGCACCAGGAAGCAGGAAGCACTGTAGTTTACGAGTTTCATGGTAATTCCAAGAAGTTGATTTGCACCGAATGCAGCATGCGTTTTGATGTAACGGAAGATGTTTTCAAATCCCTCCCCCCCAAGTGCGAATCTTGCAAAGGTTTATTGAAACCGGATTTTATCTTTTTCGGTGAAGCCATTCCGCAGGATGCTTACCAGGCTTCGATGATGCTGGCACAAAACTCGGAAGTATTCCTGGTAGTCGGAACAACAGGAGAAGTAATGCCGGCAAACTACATGCCCATCATGGCCAAAGAAAATGGGGCAACTATCATTGAAGTAAATCCCGATAAATCCAGGTTTACAAATTCTATCACCGACATATTTTTGCAGGGAAAAGCCGGAGAAGTACTCAACAAGCTTTCAAAAGAATTATTTAATTAAAAATCTACAACTAAAACTCATAATTATGACATCAATTAAAGGTACTAAAACAGAACAAAACCTATTAAAAGCATTTGCCGGTGAATCTCAGGCAAGGATGCGCTATGATTATTTTGCAAAACAGGCTAAAAAAGAAGGCCTGGAACAAATCTCGGCCATTTTTGCTGAAACTGCTTTGAATGAAAAAGAACACGCAAAACGATTTTTTAAATTCCTTGAAGGCGGAATGACGGAGATCACAGCTTCCTATCCGGCCGGTAAAATCGGTACTACACTGGAAAATCTTAAAGCTGCTGCTGAAGGCGAAAACGAAGAATGGACGGAACTTTATCCGGAATTTGCCAGAATAGCCGAAGAAGAAGGTTTTAAGGATGTGGCCGTTTGTTTCAAAATGATCGCAAAAGTTGAAAAAGCACATGAAGAAACCTACCTTAAATTATATGAGAACCTCGATTCAGGTAAGGTCTTTGAACGCGAAGGAAAAGTAATTTGGAAATGCCTAAACTGCGGTTACCTGCACGAAAGCACAAAAGCACCACAGAAATGCCCGGCATGCCTTCACCCGCAGGCCTACTTCCAGATCAAGGAAACAAATTTTTAAAAGATTGTCAGGGGGCAGCTTGTATTGTTAGCGGAAATTAATAGAAATTAATAGAAATTGGGAAGTTAAATTTTTACCTGTGTTAAAATAACCTGCAACCTGAAACAGGTTCACTCTTGTTTCAAGAAAGCTTAATTCTCATATGGATTTAAACCAGCAATGGCTCTTTTATCTAAAACTTTATCAACAAATGCAACCAATTTGCTCCCTGAATTGTCTTAATGATAAAAGGGGTAGTTAAGGAAAGATTATTGCGCATATCCCCTTCCGAATGAGAATAAAAAAGCTGACAAACTAACACGCGCACAACCAGGCCGGATCCCTTTTATGATTGTGGAAGTTAAGCAAAGGAATAAAATATACGATCATGAAAAGACTTATACATTTCACAAGTTTTATTTTATTTATTACGGTAATTTGGCCGGCAGATTTATTAGCTGTTAATAATGAAAAACCCGGTGCGATTTCGGATAAATCTGATTCGCTACTGCCGGTTTGTGATCTTTCTGTTGATACATTAACAAGTAATGCAACCTGGGGGATTCACTGTGATTCAACAAATCCATATGCCAATGACATTGAATATTTTCGGATTTTTCTTGATGGGAATCTTGTTGATATCACTACGGATACTTTTTATAAATTCAAATATTTACTATACAGCGAGATTTATAGCATCGGTGTTAAAGTACAATACACTTACGGCTTATCTGAATTAACTGAGTATCAGTTTCAATCAGGCTTCTTGCTTTCCCCTGTTAATCCTCAGGTTGAGATGCTAAATTGCAATCATGCTTATATTCATTGGGAGCACCCTCGTTATGGATTGCTGTTACCAGAAAACACTAAAGAAACCTTAATATATGGATTTGATGTTGATAACAAGGAACTTTACACCGTAGATGCCTCAAACTGCGAAACAAACCCGGGATTCTCATTTGATGCCAAACTCATATGTGGGGATTTTAGCGGTTTGCCACTTTCGAGGGAGTATTTGTATGCAATAAATTTTATTGGTTATGAAAATCAACGCCTGACAAGAATACATATAGAAACAGGACAGTTTCTGGATATTGGAAGGATAGAAACACCATTACCCATTGATGAAGGTAAATGGACAGCAATGGCATGCAATAAGTATATCAAAAATGATATGTACGCATGCTATTCTGATGGAGAAAGTTCTCACCTTTTTTATCTTGATATACCTGATAATACTCAATATACTTATATTGGAGAGATACAAGATGTAAAAAATATTGCATGTTTGGCATATAATGAATCTTCCCAAAAATTATTTGCAGTTGATATCTATTCGGATAAAACCTATATTATTAATGAATCAACAGGCTTTCCGACAGAAATTGGAGACATCGGTTTTGATGCGGAAGAAAATGTTTCTGCAGCATACGATCATAATACCAAACAAATTTACATTTCAACATATAACAATGATAACCAAAAAGTTGAACTCAGAAGACTTAATCAGGAGGATGGAAGTGCTGAATTTTTGTGTGACCTTGACAGGGAATCCACCATTTTAGGGTTTCCCCGGTTTGTATGGCCCTGGATGCCACCTGTTTATTTTTATTATTTATATTGTAATAATGAATTGGCAGATAGCTC
>CAZTAW010000223.1:0-5692 GCA_964611705.1 uncultured Bacteroidales bacterium | reverse complement strand
CTAAGCTTGCACTCAATATTGATCGGGCATTCCCTGATGATCGGTGAATTGATTTTCGAGGAGGGAAGCTTGGTGAGTCCTGTGGCTTTGAATTTATCCATTTTTTTTCCTGTAGTAATGCCACAGAGATCGGCTTGTTTCATAATGTCAATTGTAGCCAGATTAACAGAGAAATCCTTATTCAATTTAATCTGCTTGTGTGAATATCCTTTCGAACCCACAGCAATTCCAAGCGTTGGTGGTTTGCCGGTCAACATGGTGATCCATGCAATAGTAACAATATTTGCATTTTCCATTTCGCCTGTAACTACCAGTACTGTTGGTAGCGGAAACAAGATTCTTTGTGGTCCGAGTGTGGTTTTTTTCATAAAGATTGTTTTTTGAGAAAGTAAAGATATAAAAATACCAGAAGGAATATATTCACCGCATCAACAGTTTTCGAAGTTAAGAAAAGATTGAAAACTTTTATTATGTTCATCCATCCAAATAAAAATTTCTTGATTTCGTTACATTTAAAACCATAGTCATACGTGTATGAAAATGTATATTTCTGCCCAATGGATTGAAAAGAAAGAAAAAATCAAGGTTACCAATCCTTATGACAATAGCTTTATTGATACAGTTCCACGAGCAGACAAAGAAGATATGCTGAAAGCAGTAGCGTCTGCAAAACGCGGATTTGAAGTCATGGAAAAGCTACCCGTTCATGAAAGGGCATCTATTCTGTACAAAACAGCTCAATATATTAACGACCGCTATGAAGAGTTCTCAAAAGTGCTTGCCATGGAGTCGTCAAAAACGATCAATGAAGCCAGAGGAGAGGTTTCACGGGCAATCAATACATTGACTTTTTCTGCAGAGGAATCCAAACGCATTAATGGGGAAACCATATCTTTCGATTCCTTTCCGAATGGCGTAAACAAAAAAGGATACTATTATCGCTTCCCGATAGGAATTATTCTTGCCATTACGCCTTTTAACGATCCGCTGAACCTGGTTGCACATAAACTCGGGCCTGCTTTTGCCGGTGGCAATGCTGTAATTTTGAAACCTGCATCCGTTACCCCTTTGTCAGGTATTAAAATGGTTGAGGCATTTCTTGAGTCCGGTTTACCAAAGGAAGCCATTCAGGTGATAACGGCAAGCGGTAAAGAAGCAGGCGAAGTACTTGTACCCCATAAAAATATTCGAATGGTGTCATTTACAGGAGGTGTTGAAGCCGGTGAAGAAATTTCGAAAAAGGCTGGCATAAAGAAGATTGGAATGGAACTGGGTTCCAATTCTCCGGTTATTGTCTGGAAAGATGCTGGCATTAACAGTGCCGTTGACGCATGTGTTGAAGGCGGTTTTTGGGCTGCAGGGCAGAATTGTATTGGTGTGCAGCGCATCTATATACATAAGAATATTTACGAAACTTTCAGGGATAAATTTGTTGCGAAAGTCAAGACTTACAAGATAGGCGACAAAATGGATGAATCAACCGATATGGGTCCGATGATCACGGAGAAAGAAGCTGAGCGCCTTGAGTTTGCCATTTTTGATGCGATCAATAAAGGTGCAAAATGCCTTACAGGTGGTACAAGAAATGGTGCTTTACATGAACCCACTGTTATGGAGAATGTACCTGAAGATTCAATTCAACATAAAGAAGAAGCTTTTGGGCCGGTTGTAAATTTATATCAGGTCAACGATGAGGATGAAGCCATTGAAAAGGCAAACAGCCTTCCGTATGGTTTGCATGCTGCGATATTTACGAATGACATAAATCTTGCATTCAAAGCAGCCTATGAGCTGGATTGTGGCGGCGTAATGATCAATGATTCCACCGATTATCGCCTGGATTCCATGCCCTTTGGCGGAGTTCAAAATTCCGGACTTGGAAGGGAAGGTATTGCATTTGCATTGCAGGAGATGACTGAACCCAAGGTAATTTGTTTTAATTTGCCGAAAAAATAATAAAAAATGAAAATTGAACTAAGCGAAAAAACGGTGTTGGTTACGGGTGCTTCGCGGGGTATTGGGGCTGCTATGGCAAAGATGTTTGATGAATCAGGCGCAAAGGTCATTGTCCATTTTCATAAAAGCAAAGAAAATGCCCTGCAGGTGCTGGAAAGTTTAAAAGGAAGCGGGCATATGAAAATCAGTGCTGATCTTTCTAACCCCTTAGCTATTCAGGATATGGTAGATCAAGTGATTGAAAAATATAAGCAAATTGATATCCTGGTTAACAATGCCGGGATTTATGAAGAAGTTACTTTCATTACCATGAATTATCAGGAATGGCAGTTAGCCTGGAAAAGGACCATTGATACAAATCTGACCGGTGTTAGCAATTTATCTTTTTTGCTGGCAAAACACATGGTCAAAAACAAAAGCGGAAAGATCATTAATATATCGTCCCGCGGGGCCTTCAGGGGGGAACCCACTGCTTTTGCCTATGGAGCCAGTAAGGCAGGTGTTAATGCGATAGGCCAATCCATGGCCAAAGCGCTTGCCCCATTGGGTGTTTACGTATATACAATTGCACCCGGGTGGGTGGATACCGATATGGCCGCAGAAGGATTAAGCGGTAAAGAAGGAGACCGGATAAAAGCACAAAGCCCGCTGAACCGGGTTGCCCGGCCTGAAGAAATTGCCCGTGCAGCAGTATATTTTGCTGCCGAAGGTACCGAATATATGACAGGTTGCGTGCTTGATGTGAACGGGGCTTCGTACTTGAGGACGTAGTTGCGGGTTTTGTGTTAAAAGTGGTCAACGTATTTCAGGCATTGACATTTTGACAAATTCCGTGAATTACGATCAGGTTTTATTAAAAATTATTAAATTTCTGATCTTTTTCTTCTACCCGGTAAAGTTTGATGCTTACATCATCCACACAAAATGATAATTGCTCAGGATTCCATATATAAAGCCTGATTTCTTCCGTTCTATCGTTCAGGCTTTCAATATTGAATTCAATACTTGCTGTGTCGCGTTTTAAAATGGTGTCGTTAGGATATGGCTTGATCCTGAAACTTTTATAAAAGGTGTTTACATTATTGTTATCTGTTACAGAGACCACGAAAAAAGACCGCATGGTGGCATTGGTATCAATATCATAATACGTGAATTCAACTTGACTCCATAGCTTTTGTTTTTTAAGTATCAGGGTGTCTTTATTTATTTTGAGGGTGGGATTGAATTGTGTAAGGCTGTCGAGGCAAAATAAAGTGTTTTCAGGTTCAAGTGTGTCTTGTGTAATTGCCGATTGTTTTACGTCCCAGTTTTTCGGAATGGAATCAAAAGAAATGCTGTAGGTTTTTAAAAGTTGAAGCGGAGATTCTTTAAATAAGGCTTCATCCGTATCTCCCAAAATATTTTGGTATGATTTATCTGTTTGTAAAAAGATATACCAGTATTTTTCTTTGTTCATGGCATCGGGATGGATGATGCCGTTATGATATTGATAGGTCTGAATAAGATTAAAGATCACAATCAGTATTATCAGGATGTTGAGCAATTCCCTGAAAAATGCTTTGATCTTTGATTGCAGCAAATAAGCAAGTAAAACAATAAAAACCGGATAATAATCTATAAAGGGTCGCATGCCAAAGCTGTCTCCGTAAAACCAGTTCCACCAGGAAGAAATAAAAAACATTAATATGATAATGAAAAGAAATCCTGTAACTGCCCTGAAAAGGTTTCTTTTGAATAGAGGAATAAACCCGAAGAGCGAAACAAGTATCAATGGCGTATAAACAAACAAGCCTTTTCTGTAGCTGAAAAGTACATCAGACAGATGCGGATCGCCGAAATTAAATCCTTCTCCCGGGTAGGACCATACCCAGAACTTCCCGGTTTGTATCAGATAGATGATAATTTGTATCGAAATGATGATCAAGGCAGGAAATACGGAAGCAAGTATCTTTTTAAGGCTTAATACTTTGGCTTTGATGGCCCTTTTGATATCTCCGGGTGTACTGGTCAAAAAGGGTAATACAAAAATAATGAGAATGTTAAAAGGACGGATCAGGAAAATAAGACCGAAAGTAACGGAAGCCCAAAAATATGCTGATGTTTCTTGTGTTGAAAAAATCCTGTGAACGAAATACATGAATAAGGATGCCATTGAGAAAGAGTAAACATGCGACATGCTGGGGTGCATAAAAGTATAAAACAAAAGATTCGTCCCGAAAAAGAATACAACAAGGGAAAATATTGAGTGTTTGTTTTCAAATTTCATGTCACGCAAAAGCTTGAAAAGAACTATAAATCCAAGGAAAGCATAAAAAACCGCTCCGGCAATAATACCCCATTGCGAGACTACTGAATAACCATCCGTGGGTAAACCGAAGATATAACTGATCAGTAAGGATAACAAAAAGAAAGGTGTTAGCAAAAGGGCTACTCCTGAAGTAAATTTATTTAACTTAATGTCTTCGTAGTCAAAATAATAATGACCCTGAAAGTGCTCCCCCAACCTTTCTTTCTGATGCTGTAATATGGTTTCAAAGTTCAGGGTGTCATAAACAAATATAGCCGGAAGATAAGCATAATAGCCTCTTCCGTCGCCGGCAAGAATCTCCGGTTTAAAGCCGTTAAAACGGATGTTACTCAAAAATATAAAAGCGATAAGGATAATGATGATGAAAAAAAAGAAGTGGGTTTTCCTGATCCTGAAATTTATATGTTCGGACATGATGTCGGTTTTAGTTTGTCAAATATGCGAAAAAAATTTGTTGATTACAATTTGTTATTTTTTTTATAAAAAATGATCAAATGAATAATATATTTCAAATAATTTATGTAAATAGGAATCAATCTGTTACTCATCACACCCGTTTTGTGAATAATTGATAATTTTGTATCCGGAAAAAATAAATGTTTAACACTTAAAACAAAACAATATGAAAAATGATCCGGCAAGCAGAATACAGGATTTGCTGCAGTTTGGGGAATACGGGGATGTAAATCCGTCCGTAACTGATTCGGCTACATATACATTTATGCAGGCCAAAACCATGTTGGAAACATATAAGGGCGAACAGGAGGGGTGTTTTCTGTATTCACGCCACTGGAATCCAAGTAATAAATACCTTGCTGATGCTTTGGCTGCCATGGAAGGAACGGAAGCATCATGGGTAACGGCCTCGGGTATGGGGGCAATCTCCAATGCAATTATGCAACTATGCAACGCGGGCGATCATGTGGTTTCGAGCATGACTACCTATGGAGGAACTTTTGCGTTGCTTAAAAACTATCTCCCAAAGTTTAATATCAATACTTCATTTGTTAATATCACTGATGTTGAGGCAGTGGAAGCGGCGATCAAACCCAATACAAAGATCATTTATACCGAAACGATGACAAATCCGCTGCTTCAGATATCAGATATTCCGGCCCTGGCAAAGATTGCTGAAAAACACAATGTAAAGCTGGTAGTTGATAATACCTTTACCCCGATGATCTTTAATCCGGTTGAGTTGGGTGCGGATGTGGTTGTTTATAGTTTGACCAAATTTGTTAACGGAAAAAACGATTGTGTTGCAGGTGCCATATGCAGTGACAATGAATTTATTGCTTCATTGATAGATGTAAATGAAGGGACTTCCATGCTGCTCGGTCCCGTACTCGATCCGCTGCGTTCTTCACATTTGCTGAAAAATATGCACACTTTGCATATCAGAATGAAACAGCATAGCAAAAATGCGGC
>CAZTAW010000222.1:0-5703 GCA_964611705.1 uncultured Bacteroidales bacterium | reverse complement strand
ATCCTCGTTTTTGCTGTAATAATTTTGAATAGAGCCCAATGAGTTAAATATAAAATGCGGATTCATTTGCGACAACAGCATTTTATGTTCAAACTCCAGGTTTTTCATTTTCAGGGCGGTTTGTCTGTGCTTTTGGCGTAGCTTAAAACGGTTAAACAACAGCAAAACAACAATGGCTGCAAACAAAACAAATCCGATTATTGAGTATATAAGCCTCTCCTGTCTTTTGTTTTCAAGCACCTTGATCTTGTTTTCGTGATTCAGCTTGCCAATTTCTTTCTCTCTTTTTTCAGCTTCATAATCTTCGCGCAAGCGGGCGATTTCTCTGGCCCTGGTTTCATTATAAATGCTATCGCTGATATCGCTGTATTTTCTGAAATATTCAAGGGCAGTTTTATAGTCTTCCCTCTGCATGTAAATGTCATACCAGGCCTTGTATATACCCCTGATGATGCCTTTCGCATTGGCTTTTCTGGCATAATACAATCCTTCGCTTAGGTATTTATCCGCTTTTTCATAATCCTTCAACTCAACCCCGTAAAGCCCGCCAATATTATTCAGCACCAGCGATGTTTCATAGGCTAGTCCAAGTTGTTTATCGTAATGTAGCGCCTTTTTATAATAATTCAGCGCCTCCTGAAAATCCCCATTGATCCACTCAATGTTTCCCAGGTTTTGGTTGATCATGGCGATGTTTTTTTTATTGTCAGTTTTCAGGGCAATATCAAGTGAGTGCTTATAATGCCTGCTTGCCGTATCGTATTTCCCAAGATGGTAATATATAGTTGCTATATTGTTTAAAGCCAGAGTCATTTTGTATTTGTCCTGAATTTCCTCAGCCAAAGCCAGAGCTTTTTGGTATGACTTTAAGGCCATTTTTGTATTTTTCGACTTACTATACGATAAGCCAATTGCCGTATTGGTAGTAATTACTTTTTCGGTGTTCTGCAATGCTTCATAGATTTTGAGGGCTTCGGTTGCGTAATAAAGGCTGCTGTCGTAATTACCCAGGTAATTATGATTAGTGGCAAAAATATAATACACATCTGCAAAGTATGCGCTATCGTGCTCCTGTTTGTTTAATACAAGACATTCGTTGAGGTATTTCAGGGAGCGGTTATAATTACCAACATAATAGTTGTTTTTGGCATATAGAAGTTTTACTTTTTTAACATACATGATTTCATTTAGGATATTTGCCAGACTATCGGCTTTTTTGATCAGTTCCATTGAGAATTGCGGATTGTTGGGCATGGTATCAACAATTTCATGAAACAGCTTTTCAATTTTTTCTCCGGTTTTTTCTCCGGGTATTTCCAAAACCCGGGCGTTTAGGAAGTTAAAAAATAATACCGGCAAAATTAAGGCAGGCAATAAAAAACCACTTTTTAAAAGGTATAAAAATTTCATACTGAAATATGGTTGTTACAAAGAAGTTGCAAGTTACAAAAACCATTTGATAAAATAAGTCGGCCAATTGATTTTTTACCTCCGCCATTTGAAATATACAGCTTGAAAACGGGTTTCAGCCATATTTCCTTTGTAATAAAAAAACTATGAAAAGGAAAAAAATTTTATTACCGGCACTTTTATCAATTCTGATGATGCCTTTGTTTTCACAGAATGTGTGCATTACCACAGATGGAACTTACACTGCAGATGGTTCGGCCATGCTGGATGTTAAGTCTATTTCAAAAGGAATGCTAATCCCACGTGTAACCACCGCACAGAAAGAAACAATCAGTTCACCGGCCACAGGCTTGCTGGTGTTTGATACCGATGAAGGGGAGTTTTTTTATTATGATGGCTCGGAATGGATCAGCATGGCATCCTCTCATATTATTAGTGCACCAGGTTCTAATACATTAGTAGGTTATGAGGCAGGAAGTTCAATTCAGGATGGAGGAGTGAAAAATACCATCCTTGGGTTTGAAACCGGAGAATCGTTAACCACTGGCGATAATAATACCTTCATAGGCTTTCAAGCCGGGCACTCAGCCACTGATAGCTACGGAAATATTTTTTTAGGTGCTTATGCCGGATATAATGAAACGGGCAGCTATAAGTTAATTATTGACAACTATCTTGACGGAGATCTTGACGGAGATCCATTAATTTACGGTGATTTATTTTCAAATATATTAACAATCAATGGAAGACTACAACTGTCAGATGGCACCTCAGTATTAGAGTTTTCCACAGATGGAAATCTCGCTGATAACAGCGATGATGCCATACCAACCGAAAAGGCTGTTAAAACCTATGTTGACAATCAGAGCGGCTACTGGACGCGGGATGCAGAAAACGAACAGACATACCTCACCAATTCAAACGATTATGTGGGTATTGGAACAATACCTTCATATAAACTTGATGTTAATGGTGAAATAAATACTGGCTCAGCTTTAACTGCAGGTTGTTTAAGAATCTTAGGAGAAAAAGTACTACACAATAGTGGAACACAGAATATCTATTGTGGTGTGGATGCAGGGTCTATAATTCCAGCAGGACGTTTCAATGCTGCTTTTGGATATAAGGCGTTGAATGTAAATACTGGTGATGGAACATCAAATACTGGATCATATAATACAGCAATTGGTTTTAAGGCTTTGCTTTTAAATACTACTGGTAATTATTCAACAGCTATAGGAAATATGGCCCTTCATAATCAGGTAGGATATGTTGATAATAATGATTTGTACAATGTTGCAATTGGGTATAGATCTCTAAATTCGAATAATCCGACATCACAAAATAATGGTAGAAAAAACGTTGCAGTAGGGTCTAACTCACTCTTTACAAATTCTATCGGATTTAAAAACGTGGCAATAGGTCAGGAAGCCGGATATTCAAATATTGATGGTTACAGCAATGTTTATATAGGAAGTTTATCGGGATTCAAAAATGAGACAGGAGATAATAATGTTGTAATAGGTAATGTAAGCGATTATTACAACCAGGGTTCCCAAAATGTTATTATAGGTTCTAATGCCGGTCAGGGATCATCTTCAAACACACATGATGCTTGTGTATTTATTGGTTACCAGGCTGGGAAAAATGAGACTACAAGTAACAAACTTTACATAGAAAACTCTGCTTCTTCCGATCCCCTGATATATGGCAACTTCTCAACCGATAAAGTTACGATCAACGATGTGCTCAAACTTGCCCCGCGTGGCAGTGCCCCCTCAAGCCCGGCAGAAGGCGAACTTTATGTAAATTCTACCAATCATCATATTTATTGCTACCTCGGTGGCACATGGAAACAACTGGATTAAAAATCATTTAGTCATGAATAAAAAAATTGTAATCATCATCCAAATCATCATTTCATTGCTTGTTGTACATAAATTACAAGCCCAGGTAATCATCAACGATGAGGCAAGGTTAAGCGTTGGCTCTGATGTTTATCTTTTGATAGGCGATGATCTTGAGATCAACTCAGGGGGGATCATGCAAATAGCCGGATATACCACTGTAAGCGATGCTTTGCAAAACAGCAACGGAACCGATGGACTGGTAATACTTTCCGATGCACAAGGCACCGGCAGCCTTATACAATCCTCAGAATCGGTGGAAGCTTCCGTACAGCGTTATCTTTCACAAACTTATTACCATTATATTTCATCACCGGTTAGCAACCAGTCTATCAGCCCGGAGTTTGTCAAAACAACTCCCAATCCTCTGCCAACAACCGTTGATTTTTATAAATGGGATGAACCTACCAGCTACTGGATCAATATCAAAGATGAATCCGGTAACCTCAATACCGGTTTCGAAACCCATTTTGCTATGAACAGGGGATACATCATTGCATACAGCAATAGCGCCTATACAAGAACTTTTACCGGCACCCTGAATTATCAATCAAAAACCCTCAGCATGAACCGAACCCCCGGAACAGGCGGAGAGGGCTGGAACCTGGTTGGAAACCATTTTCCTTGTTTCCTTGCAGCCAATTCCAATGCCGATCCGGATAATAATTTTCTTGGTATTAACTCCGATGTGCTCGATGATGTTTATACAGGTATTTATTACTGGGATGAATCAATTGATGATTATGTTACGGTAAACCAGGCCAGCAGTGCAAACTTCATCAACCCGGGACAGGCTTTTATGGTGAGGGCCAAAAACAATGGAGATGAGCTGAGCATCCCTACTGCCATAAGAAATCATGGAAATTCTGATTTTTATAAAAATGCTTATGACCATACCGGAAGATGCTATTGCGGATTAACAGGCCCCTCGGGAGATTATAATGAAATTGAGCTTGCGTTTATCAACGGAATGAGTTTTGGCTTGGATAAGGGCTATGATGCAGCAAAATTCAAGGCCAATCAAAACCTTGCTTTTTATTCTTTGCTTGTTGATGATATGGGTAAAGATTTTATCATACAAAGCTTACCGGCTTTATCCGATAGCCTGAGTGTTAAAATCGGGCTGGATGCCTGGGAAACCGGTTTGTATAAAATCCACAATTGCTACATGGAAAATCTGACCGATGGCATCCGGGTATTTCTGGAAGACAAATATGAACATACCATCACCGAATTAAACATGAACAATGAATACAATTTTAACATATCAGAAACAGGACGGATTGACAATCGTTTTGTACTGCATTTCTACGGATATCAAACCGGTTTGGATCCTGCTTATCCGGCAATCCCAAACCTGTTTGCCTGGTACGATGGCTCCGGACTGTATATACAAAACAACGAAAACAGAGATCTCATAGCCCGGATTGATTTACTTGGTCTGTCAGGTCAACTGGTTAAACAGTGGAATAAAACTCTCCCATCAGGAAATCCAACCCGGCTGGCATATTCCACCACCGGAAAAGGCATGTATTTACTTGTTATCAGAACAAATAAAAATGTTGTAACCCAAAAGATCATCCTTTATTAAAAAACTGAAACAATGAAAAAAACAATAATACAAATAACAATTGCAATTTTCTTTTTTTTAGCACCACTTGAATACCTATATTCACAGGATGTACCGCCACCACCGCCACCCAATCACGGCGAAAACGGAAACCAGGAAAACGGAGGAGGCGCTCCGGTTGGAGGCGGGCTTTGGATTTTAATGGGATTAAGCAGCGCTTACGGAGCTTATAAAGCTTATAAATTATATCAGAAAAAGAAGAAGAGCTTACTGAATTAGTAGCCCGCGATAGTATGGCCGGGAGCCATGCTATCGCTATACCCACCGGCAGTAATAAACCCTAACGATAGCATTGTCGTGAGCAATACTAGCGTTTGCAATTAAATATTCAGCCTGTTTTTTGAGAAACGGAGTAATTTTGCTTATCTTAGTGTTTTATTTCCAAACCGTTTCAAAAATGAATCTGTTTGATTGCATAAATAGGTATTTTGTAAGATGCTTTGCGGCAGGATTGTTTCTCTTATTAGGTTTTCATTTAACGGCCCAGGTTCAAATTTGGCATAAACACCAAAGCATTTCAGGAGGCAGAACTGAAAAAATTCTGCATTTAGACTCATTCCTATTTACAAGTATTTACGAACAGGGTATCTTTCGATCAGATGATACTGCTAAAACCTGGGAAATGCCTGATGGAGCTTACTTCTGGTGGATAGCTGATCTCGCTTCCAAAGACAGTATGGTTTTTGCTGCTGAATATGATTATTTTCTTTTCCGCTCTAATGACTTTGGACGAACCTGGGATACTCTGGAATTAGA
>CAZTAW010000221.1:0-5787 GCA_964611705.1 uncultured Bacteroidales bacterium | reverse complement strand
CTGTTCATATACAGTGCGATATCGGGAGATTGTTTTCCAATTAATCGGGATTTCCATCTGTAGTCTTTCTTCCCAATTAGCCAACAAGTATTTTTCCCTGTCCTCAGAGAGAATACAAGATGCACTTTCAATTTCAAGCGCATCAACCAACACTGCACTTTTTCTATTGGTTAGTTCAGTAAGTTTAAATCTACCGCCTTTAAAGATCAAATGAATATCTATCTCTTTTTTATCTAAGACTGGATAAACCGCATTTATTTTATTCTGCAAATCCTTTTCCTCCAAGATATCACCATTATCCGGCAATATATCGAAACTCAATTTTAAAACATCCATTTTGTATGGCAACACATTGCCTGAGGGTGCAATAACATGAATCGGTTTGTATTTACCAATTGTCTTCGTTGAACGCTTTCGGTTAACCCGCCCAAATCGTTGAATCAAACTATCCAGAGGAGCACACTGGGTTATCATTCGGTCAAAACTAATATCCAGACTAACTTCAACAACCTGGGTTGAAACGACCAGGCAGGGTTTTAATCCTTCGCCGAATTCTTCACTGCCATCACCATTAAATTCTGTTTTCAACCGTGTTTCGAGTGCGACACGATCAGCTCTTTTATAGCGACTATGTATTAAAAGCATAGGAATCTCCGGAAATTCATCCTGAAACCTTTTAAATTCATCCTGTGCTTTTTTAATGGTATTGTAAATTACCAGAACTTTTTCATTGTTTTCAAAAGCACTGGATAATATTTCCGTTACTCCGAATTCATCTTCCAGTTTATAAATATGTTGTCGGTTAAAGGAATCCAGAGTTTCATCCGATAGTTTCACCTGATACACCTGCTCTTCTCCGCCAAGAACTTGAAGTAATTCGTTATACAATACCGAGGGCATTGTTGCAGTACCAATGTGAATGTGGCAATCAAGCAGCAGCAACATCTTTACAATTTCAAGCACCATAGATTGTGAATAATCTGAATAGGTATGGATTTCATCCAAAATAATATCACATCCTTTCAGGTCAAGCATAACGCTTTCAAACCCTGGGGTTCCGAAAATAATTGCCGCCATTTGATGCGGAGTAAGCACTTTCACTGAAGAACCGACCAAAGGCTGTAATAGTTTTTCCTCAAGTTTATTTCCAACTACAATCTTGGATGTCGCATGTTGTAACCGAATATCTTTATTCGGAATAGTTTTCTTCATACGTTCCCACATGGCATTAATAGAAGCCTGAAACGGTAGTGTATAAAAAATCCGTCCTTTACTCCTTTTCAATAAAAAGTCTGTTTTGCCGGCTCCTGTTGGAGCTACCACTAAAGTATGAGGTCGTGGATCTTTTACACTTATCTGAGAAAGCGGATAAATTGTATTTTGTCTCGATGAATCGAAATAATAATGAAGGTTTGGAATTTCAAACAAATGTTTTAGCTGATTCTCTGTTTCAAACATAAATGCTGAAGCAAAATGATCAGAAGCCATTAACAACCCCCGCCAAGGGGACCAACCAAATGGTTTATTTTCACAATAGTCAACAACATAATCTAGAGCTTTTTTTGCTTTTTCTTTTGAAAATTCAGCGTCAATGCCATTTCGTTTAAGAATCTGAAAACCATAGAAACTCCAAGTTTCCCAACTTTTAAGGTGATTATCTATCCAATCTCTGTATTTGTCATCCAAGTCAAGAATCCCTCTTTCTTTCGTATCATTAATTATTGATTTGTGATGCGCAACTACCATATCAATTAATCTATCCCATTCTATTTCCGGAAAAGCTGGCAAAAATGCCAATGACGAGAGTTCGTGACGATGAATAAAATTACTTTCCCGTTCTTCTTCCATTGAAACGGCATTAATATTTTGTATTCGCCTCTGAAAATAAGAATGTGCTTTGCCCAAATCATGTAGAATTGCTCCTTTCCTTGCCAGTTCAGAATTGAATGGAAAGTCAAAATTTTGAGAAAAGCATTCAATTGCAGTTTTTACCTGACAGGTATGCTCAGGCAAACTGATGTTCCCATAATTAACACTCTTTGCTAGTATGGTATCAACTGATTGCATCCGCTGTTCTTATTGGATTTCCTATAACTATAAGCTTCCCGAACATTTCAATTGCGTTATTAAAACGATTGTGTCCGACTTTAAAGCTAGTTTCGGCATCAGTAAAAAGCAATTCAAAACCATTAATCTGTTCAAACTCTTCAGTACTCATTAATTCCATAACTTCAGGAAAAAGCAAATCTTCATTACGGCAAAGACAAACAGTTTGTACAAGAGCCCTTTTGGCATCAGATTCATTAGAAAAGGCGAGATAAAGGTTTGGATTAATCATTATACCACGATTAATAACACCAATATTTTTTGGCTTAAAATATTCACGTCCCTGCGAATCTTTCGTTTTTTCAAATTGAAAAAATCCTTTCGACCAAGTTCGTTCCTGTTGAACATCAATTCCTGAATAATTTATCCGATGTCTCATTATTTTCTGAATTTTTCCTTGTTGTTCGAGTAGCTCGGGGAACAACTTTTTTTCAATTCCTTCAACAATTGATGGAGTTAAAAACTGCTGACTAAAAGTTTCTATGTCTCTTACTGCAGTCCATGGCTTAATAAACCCAAATGGACCTGAATATTTTACTACATATAATTTCATAATAATAATTTTTAAACCAATGCTCCGAATCCGATTCCGGTTGAATTGCCAATACCTACTGTCCATGCGAATAATTTTGTTTCCGGTTTTCCATGAATGATTACCGGGCACAAACTTGCCTTATTTTTTATGCCCTTATAAGTTATTAATTTTGTTTTGGGGTTTTGATAATCATTATCAAAGCGAATTGAAAGATATTTATCTTCCAATCCAACGAGTTTCATCTTGTTAAATAATGTTTCCTCAAGGTATTTCCCTGCCTCTTCATCTAAATATAAGTAATGCTTGGCTTTATTATCAATAGTTCTTTTTATGAAAATTGGGCTCGCTAAGCTGAATCTCTTAGTATTTGTAAAATCAGGATTTTCTTGTAGAATAACATCTGTCACTTTTAATCCATAAGCGATTTCAGGATCATTTTTTATTCCTTGTACCATATCCTTAAGCACAATGTGGTCCCAAATGCTAAAGAACCAGTAGGTTCCATCCGGAAAATCGAGTCCTTTCTTGTTAGCTTTTCCTTTTTGCAAATGACTAAATGAATATAAGGAAAGCCCATCGTGCTGTTTATTATCTCCCATCCATTTATTGATCGCACCAACAATTTTTGGCAAATGATCATAAGGTACTGTTTTTTTACTGGGTGTGGTTCTAATATGTATTCGCATCGGTATTATTTTTAATTAATTATTTTTAATGTTCTTAAACCCCCCGCAATTAAACTCCGCCTCCTCCCTCTGATCCCACCGGTTCATGGCACAAAGCATATTTTCTCCGGGATCATCATTATCTTTTTCTTTGCAAATCAGATACAGGCACAGTTTGGGTTCGGCAAAGGGATCAATGGGGTTGCCATCATCATCAAAAAATCCGTTTATCTTTAAATCGAAGGCAACAAGACATTTCAACTCCCTGTGGTAAAAAAGCAGATCAGTATAATAATCTTTCTGTCCAACCTGCAAGCGATATTCTTCACCCACTAAAGCAAAGTCTTTTCCAAACTCAAGAACAAAATCCTTCAGATTTTTTATAATGGCTTTTCTGAATTCATTTTCCGAATGATGTTTGGGGAGAGATAAAAATTCAGGTACGTAGCGGTCTCTAAGGCTTTTTTCAGCTTTCGTGTGCAAATCTCTCAGCACTGCTGAGAGAATTGTTTTGTTGTTATTGATGCGCTCAAATAAAGCGCTGTTAACCTGTCTTTGCAGTAACTGATGCACATTGGCAAATTGCCATTCGTATTTTGGCAGTTTATTCATTGTTTCCTTTTATTTCCGCACATCCGAAACCCTGACTACACATATCCCCGAATCCTCCATAATAGCCGGTTTCGATAATTTCTTTTGATGTATGCAATTCAAAATCAAACAAATAACCTATCACTTTTACCGGATGAGCTGTGTTGGATTTCAGGGTGATGCCTTTTCTTTTTGTAGTACCTGATAATTTAAAACTAACATTATTACTATTTGCTGCTTTATATTTATCATTTCTTCCATTTTTGATATCTTTTATTCTTGCCTGAAATTTCCTGATGAGGTTTTGTGTGAAAAAAGTTTTGAAATCTTCATCAGCAGGAGAAAGATATTTTTGATATAGTTTACCTTTTTGTTCAACCGGAGCAGATATCACCATCGGTGAAATGAGTTGGAATGACATTGTATCGGCTATCCGGGGATCGGCCAGCTTTTCAACCCGGTTTACAACAAAGTTTGCATAAGAGTTTCCATCTGTAAGAGTGGCCCTGGTATCTTTAAATAATCCCATTATAAAACTCTCGGAGGCTTTTTCGGGTAAAAAAGAAACTATACAGCTTATCTGACCGGATTTCAGATGTATTTTGTCCTTAATGATCTTCCCGGCGCTTCGCGGAATTATCAGATTAGAAAATGTAAAAAACTTAAAGTATTGCTTTCCGCTTTGATAACCATGCTGATGCAGCCAATCGGCAAATTCAGTATTTCCTCTGTTCAATACTTTATAAATCCAGCTTGCCAGCTCGAACTGGTAATTGATTGGCAGGATATTGTTATTGCCCTCGGTATTTAGTGTTAGCTTAAATCGCATATGTTTCACTTATTATTGTAATGTGTTTTTTGAACAGGTTTAAAAAGTGCTGATATTTTTCTGTTGTATTAAACAAATTACAGTCATTAATCCCTCGATTGTATATGTGATATGTTCTCCCTTGTATTAATGTTTCTGTTTTCTGCATTATGAGTTTTGATTTATTCCCGACAAGGTTTGGAATCTTGTATAGGACTTACTGCGAAACAGTATCAATTTTTGATTGTACTAAAATACATAATTTTTTTCCGGTTTGGTAAAATTGTTAATAAAAAGTTGAAATATTTTAAAAATCTGACAATTTTCGAAATCAGGTTTGGCTGGTCATAAGAAAAAAATGGGCCGTCCGGATTTCTATCATACATTAGCCTCTCTGCGAGGCTTTCTGTAATTGTTTCATCAGGGGTATAAACTCAGTTTGGGAAGGTTGTTCCGCAGTTGGATTGTTTTGCTCTGCTAGACCGCCAGCAATTCTTTACATTGATTTGCAATATGCCTTGCCGTCATCCCGTATTTCTCCATCAATTCTTCCGGTTTGCCGGTTTCGCCGAAGGTGTCATTCATTCCGATGAAATCCATTTTAACAGGATGTTCTTTAACAATTACTTCGGCTACTGCGCTTCCCAGTCCACCGGCAACCTGGTGTTCTTCGGCGGTAAGAATAGCTCCGGTTTCCTTTGCAGATTTGATAATGATTTCCCTGTCAATGGGTTTGATGGTATGCATATTGATGATGCGGGTTGAGATATTTTCCTGTTCCAATAATATTGATGCTTGTAAGGCTTCCCAAACAAGATGTCCTGTTGCAATAATTGTAATATCATTTCCTTGTTTCAATAACTGGGCTTTACCTGCCTCAAACGGCATATCTGCCGAAGTGAAATCGGGTACGGGAGCTCTTCCGAATCGGACATAAACGGGGCCGTTTACATGCTCACAGGCAGCAATGGTGGCCAGTTTTGTCTGCGTTGCATCGCACGGAGACAATACGGTCATATTGGGTAAAACGCGCATAATGGCAATGTCTTCAAGCGCCTGATGTGTTGCACCATCCGGCCCCA
>CAZTAW010000220.1:0-5865 GCA_964611705.1 uncultured Bacteroidales bacterium | reverse complement strand
AGTTTCCGGCTGCAATGGTATGCAAGTCTGGCAACCATTTCACCAGAACCAAGGCTTGCCATGAAATATAATGCCACCGAAAAGTTACGCTTTAAATTTGCAACGGGTATGTATTCACAAAATTTGATCAGCGCCCGCTCCGATCGTGATGTGGTTAACCTTTTCTATGGATTCCTCTCCGGTCCTGAGAATCTTCCAAAAACCTATAATGGAGAAGAAGTCACACATAAGCTTCAAAAAGCCGAACATGCTATTATCGGTGTTGAATATGACATTTTTCAGAATGCAACCATAAACCTGGAGGCTTATTACAAAAATTTCAGCCAGCTTACCAACATCAACAGAAACAAATTATTTGACGAAAATGAAGCAGACCAACCTGATATACTCAAAAAAGATTTTATCATTGAAACAGGAGATGCGGAAGGAATTGACTTTACTTTCAACTACGACAAAAACAGGTTCTATTTCTGGGCAGTTTATTCCTTCGCTTTTGTTAACAGATTTTACGAAAGTGCTGATGGGAACCTGAAACAGTATTATCCGCATTTCGACAGAAGACATAATGTAAACTTGCTTGTATCCTACATATTTGGCCCGATGATGAACTGGGAACTGAATATCCGCTGGAACTACGGCTCCGGATTTCCGTTTACAAAAACGGCAGGCTTTTACGAAAAACTGATCTTTGACGGCGGCATAAACACCAATTACCTGGTTGAAAACGGAGAACTCGGACTTATATATGATGAGTTGAACATGGGAAGACTTCCGGCTTACCACAGGCTTGATTTAAGTATGAAAAGAACTTTTTCACTCAGCGAAAACATAAAACTGGAAGCAAATCTTAGTGTTACCAATGTTTATGACCGCAATAACATTTTTTATGTTGACAGGATCACCAATCAACGTGTTGACCAGTTACCGGTAATGCCAAGCATGGGGTTGAGCCTGAGTTGGAACTAATCTTCCTGAACAGGGTCAGTTGATACCTCGAGCTTAAAACCGGTTCCGTGTATATTGGTAATAGAAATGGCAGGATCGGCCTTCAAATATTTCCTCAGCTTAGCAATAAAAACATCCATGCTTCTGCCAATGAAATAATCGTTCTCACCCCAAATGGTTGTAAGTGCTTTCTCACGGGGCAAAAGCTTGTTTTTATGAAGACATAATAATTTGAGCAAGGCTGCTTCTTTCCTTGTTAAAGTCCTTTCATCGTCGTCAATTTTCAGCAGCATATTTTTATAATCAAATGAATACTTGCCAATGATATACATATCCTCATTTTCTTCTACCATATCCAGAAGGTTTACCTGTGTTCGTTTTAAAATTGCACTGATTCGCAAACTGAGTTCTTCAGTACTAAAAGGTTTGGTAATATAATCATCACCACCGAGTTGAAAACCTTTGATTCGGTCGTCTTTCATTGACCTGGCAGTTAAAAAGATAATGGGTATCCGGGTGTTAATATTTCTGATCTCGCCCGCCAGGGTAAATCCGTCTTTTTTCGGCATCATGATATCCAGAATGATCAGGTCGAAAGTTCTTGTTTTAAATGCCCTGTAGCCTTCCGCACCATCTTTTGCATGGTAAATATCATAATCAAGCATTTCAAGATAATCGGTCAGTACCATGCTCAGGTTCGGATCGTCTTCTACAAGCAATATTTTAGCTTTCTTCTTCATCTTTCATCCGATTTTTGATTTCAACAGGTAAATATAATTCAAATTTACTACCTTTCCCAACTTCACTGTAAAGTCTGATACTTCCGCCATGAGCCTCAATCATTGTTTTGACGTAATACAAGCCTAATCCAAAGCCTTTTACATTATGTAAATTACCGGTCGGAACCCGGTATAATTTCTTAAAAATATTTTTTTGACTTTCGTGGCTGATCCCAATTCCATTATCTTTAATAGATATCTGTATACCCTGGCCAATATTTTTTGTTGCAATGATTATCCTGGGTTCCTCCGGTGTATATTTATTAGCATTATCAAGCAGGTTGTGAATAATATTTGTTATGTGCAAACGGTCGGCATATATTACCGGACTTACAGCATAGAGTTGTTTCAATACCACGCCATTCCTTTTCTTTACAAGCAGATTAAAATTATCAACAACTTTATGAATTATTTTATGCACATCAACTTCTTTGGGTTTCATCTTCATTTCACCCTTATCCAGCATGGCTATCTGAAGCACGTGTTCAACCTGACTCTGCATCCTGTTGTTTTCATCATAAATCACCTTTGCATATCGCTGGGTTTTATCGGGTGACTCATAAACATTTTTCTTCAGCAACATCTCGCTTGCAAGAGAAATAGTTGAAATGGGTGTTTTAAATTCATGCGTCATATTGTTGACAAAATCTGTTTTCATCTGCGAAAGCTTTTTTTGCCGGATAATGGAATAAATAATGAAGGAAAAAGTAAAGATCACTGTCAGCAGAAAAATAGCCGATAAAATCAACCAGAAGATCATTTTACTTAATATCATGCTTTTCTGGGAAGGGAAATAAACCGATAGCCAATAGTCTCCGGGTTTGTACAAAGCCGACAGGGAAACTTTATGATAGCTGCTGATCAGTTCATTTTTGAAATTTTTGCAGGTACCCATCTCAAACCTGTCGTTGTGAAGGTTGATGATAGCATACTCGTAGTCTTTGTTGATCTTAAAACATCTTAGCTCATTTTGCATCAATGAATCAAGCATTTTGGAATTGATAATATCAGCGATATCGGTTTTTTCAATGACACATTCGGGGCCAAAATCCTGGATTTGCTTCATGGTACTATCGTTGTGAAACTCCATCAATTGATTTACTACACTTTTCAATGCAATAACAACACTTTCATCGAATTGTTCCTCCTTCATAACCACGGCATTGCGGACCCAGTAAAGCTGGGTAAAAACAATTCCAAGCAGGGAAATAGTTGAAATGATGATTATAAGTTTGATTAATTTCTGTTTCACAAGTATGTATTTTGGATTCAAAATTACAACTTAATACCAACTCCATCAATTCATTAACAAATCATTAACAGATTTTAACAAACAAATAACAAGAAAACTAATTGTAAAAATTTATATTTGCCACGTAAACAAAAACAAGAAATCACAAAAAACAGAAACTTATGAAAAAAATAGTATTGGGAATTGCATTAGCCGCTTTTGTTCTTTTTGGAGTAGCAGAAATACAAAAATCATCCGCTTCCATAATAAATTTCGAAAATATCGTTATAGATAAAGACCCGGATGGTAAAAAGGACAAGAAAGAAAAGAAGTGTGATAAGAAATCAGAAGGTGATAAAAAAGGAACTGAGTCTAAATGTGGCGATAAAAAGAGTAAAGATAAATCTTGTTGCAAAGAGCGGGTGGTAAAAAAATCATCTTGCTCAAAAGCACCAGATAAAAAGTAAATTATCCATCCGGTTAATTTGGTTTGGTTGTAAAAGCCCCGCTGGCATCCTCTGCCAGATAAGGGGCTTTTCTTTTTTTATTTATATGACGGAAAATGAAATGTTTATTGCAACCTTATTTGCGGTCTTTGGAATCAATAATAATGGTCACAGGTCCGTCATTCACAAGCGACACTTTCATATAAGCGCCAAATTCTCCCGTTTCAACTCTCTTACCAATTTCTTTTTCCATTTGCTGAACAAATTTTTTATAAACCGGAATGGCAAAATCCGGTTTGGCAGCCTTTATGTATGAGGGACGATTTCCTTTTTTTGTACTGGCATGCAGGGTAAACTGACTGATCACAAGCACTTCACCATCAACAGCGTTCAACGAAATGTTCATCACATCATTTTCATCATTGAAAATACGCATTCGGGCAATTTTGCCACTCAGCCATTCAATATCTTCATCCGTATCGGCATCTTCAATACCCAACAAAATAAGCAAACCCTGATTGATCTTTCCTTTTATTTCTTTATCAATTTCTACCGAAGCCTGACTAACCTTTTGAATAACAGCACGCATATACATTCCTTTCTTTTAGAGTAAAGCAAAGTTAGGAAATTTGTAAATTTGAAAGCTGTAAGCTGGAAGTTGGATACTGGAAATTTGAAACTTGATATGTTGCCAATTTTTTAGTGATCAATCTCTGATTTCTAGCTTCTAACATTTAAATACAAGAGAATGACAAAACTTAGCGTAAATATCAACAAAATAGCAACACTGAGAAATGCCAGAGGCGGTAACTTACCGGACGTGATAAAGGCTGCCATTGATTGCGAAACATTTGGTGCACAAGGCATAACTGTTCATCCCCGGCCTGATGAAAGACATATTCGTTATTCGGATGTGCGGGCAATCGAACCTGCTATTTCAGTAGAATTCAATATTGAAGGGTATCCGAATAAAAAGTTCATTGATCTGGTGCTTGAAGTAAAACCGGCACAGCTTACCCTGGTTCCCGATCCGCCGGATGCTCTTACTTCCAATGCCGGATGGGACACCATCAAAAATGAATCCATGCTGAAAGAGATCATTGCTGAATTTAAAAGAAATAGCATTCGTACCTCCATTTTTATAGAAACGGATGAGAAGTTGATCAGAAATGCCATTAAAACAGGTACTGACAGGATTGAGCTGTATACGGAATCCTATGCTTCCAATTATCATAAAAACCGTAAAAAGGCTATCAAACCCTTTATTGATGCAGCCAAAATTGCCAATGAAGTTGGACTTGGTATCAATGCCGGACATGATCTGAATCTGGACAATTTAAATTATTTTGCATCCAATATTCCCGGCCTGCTTGAAGTTTCGATCGGGCATGCTTTGATCAGCGATGCCTTATACTACGGACTCGAAAACACCATACAACTCTATTTAAGAGAGTTGCAGGCATAAACAATAAAATTATGCGATTATACCACAAACATTATGGAGAAGGCAAACCCCTTATCATATTACATGGCTTGTTCGGATTATCAGACAACTGGGTAACCTTTGCCAAAAAAATTGCAAAAGAAGGATTCGGGATATCCATCCCCGACCAGCGCAATCACGGGCGTTCTCCGCATAGCGATACTTTTAATTACCTTGCCCTGACCGATGATCTTATGGAATTCATCGAAGAGCATAATATCGAAGACCCTTTAATACTGGGGCATTCCATGGGTGGTAAAGTTGCCATGCGATATGCTCTGGAGAATCCTGAAATTGTTGAAAAGCTTATTGTTGTTGATATCAGCCTGAGAAAATATCCGCCAAGACTTCAGCATAAAAAAATAATACAGGCCATGCGCGCTGTTGATTTTACCATAGCCGGTCAGCTTGCCGATGTTGAAGATCAGCTTTCAATAAATATCCCAGAGAAAAGAATTCGTCAGTTTATCATGAAAAACCTTTACTATAGGGATAATCGCCAAACCCTCGACTGGCGGATTAACTTCGAAAGCATTTGCGACAATATTGATGAAATGTTCGATAGCATCAATAAAGAAACTACTTTCGATAAGCCCGCTCTGTTTATCCGGGGAGGAAACTCAGATTATGTAACGGATCAGGACGTGAAACAAATCATGATAAATTTTCCCCGGTCAGAAATCCAAACCATTCAGGAGGCCTCGCACTGGGTACATGCTGAAAAACCAAACGATTTTTTTGAAATGGTTACCCAATTTTTAGATTAAGCACTTACTTTTCACTTTTTTCATCATTTGCAAGTTCGAGGATTTTTTTATCAATTTCTTCAATTTGTTTCAACAACCCTGCAATTTCCTTGTTTTCTTTAAGAATATCTTCGGGTACTTTGTTTTTATTTGCTTTAATAACAAGATACAATTTCATTCCAAGCTGAGAAGACAAATGCTTCTTTTCACTATTTAATCTGGCAACCAAATAGTT
>CAZTAW010000219.1:0-5871 GCA_964611705.1 uncultured Bacteroidales bacterium | reverse complement strand
CCATCATGAAATATGCTGAAGAAAAAGGCGAACTGAATGTGATTTATGATCAGGTGGGAACACCAACTTATGCTTACGATCTTGCAGGTGCTATTTTGGAGATTATCCGCCCGGTTAAGAAATTTTCAAAACCGGAAATATATCATTATTCCAATGAAGGTGTGGCAAGCTGGTACGATTTCGCTGTTAGTATTGTTGAGCTTGCAGGTATTGATTGCCACATAATCCCCATTGAGGCAAAGGACTATTCACTACCTGCCAAACGTCCTCACTTTAGCGTGATGAATAAAGCTAAAATTAAAAATGATTTTAATATTACTATTCCCTATTGGAGGGATAGCCTTAAGATTTGTATTGATAAAATAAAAAAATAAGTATTATGAATAGTAAGATTGATCCGAAAATAATGGAGAAAGCCCAAAAATGGATGGGCAAAGGTTTTGATCAGGAAGTAAAAGAAGCGGTTAAAAACATGATTGAAAACAGCCCTGATGAACTGATTGAATCTTTTTACAGAGACCTTGAATTTGGTACGGGCGGGCTCAGGGGAATTATGGGAGTTGGCACAAACAGAATGAACAAATATACAGTGGGTATGGCCACCCAGGGCCTGGTAAATTATCTGAAAAAGATGTTCACAAATATTGACCGGATCAGTGTTGCTATTGCTTTCGATTCAAGACACAACAGCGATTATTTTGCCAGGATAACCGCAGAGGTTTTATCTGCCAATGATATCATGGTATACTTATTTGACGGTCTCCGGCCAACACCGGAACTTTCATTTGCAATACGGCATTTTAAATGCCAGAGCGGTATTGTGATCACCGCATCACATAACCCTAAGGAGTATAACGGATACAAGGCATACTGGGACGATGGGGGGCAGTTGATCAATCCGCATGATGTTAATGTAATTGAGGAAGCTAAAAAAATTAATTCGGTAAATGAAGTGAAGTTTGATGGTAAACCGGAAAACATCCGGACCATTGGAAAGGAGATAGACGACTTATATCTCAATGAAATATTAAAACAATCGCTTTCACCCGAAATAATTAAAAAACACAAAGATCTTAAGATCGTCTATACACCTCTTCATGGAACAGGCACAAAGCTCATACCTGAAATACTGAAAATGTTCGGATTCGAAAATGTATATGATGTACCCGAGCAAAGTATTCCTGACGGGAATTTCCCAACAGTGAAATCACCCAATCCTGAAGAACCGCTCGCATTGGAAATGGCTTTGGATTTAGCACGTGAGATAGATGCAGATATTGTAATGGCAACCGATCCCGATGGCGATAGGGTGGGTATTGCCGTTAAAAACCCAAAAGGCAAATTTGTATTGCTAAATGGTAACCAGGCAGCAAGCTTACTGATTTATTATATACTAAGCCAGTGGAAAGAAAATGACAAGTTCACTGATAAGGAGTTCATTGTAAAAACTATTGTTACATCCGAATTGCTGGTGGATATTGCCAATGATTTTCATGTAAAATATTTTGATGTCCTTACAGGATTTAAGTTTATTGCCAACAAAATCAAACAATACGAAGGTGAGCTAAAATATATTGCAGGTGGAGAGGAAAGTTACGGCTACATGGTAGGCGATTTTGTTCGTGATAAAGATGCTGTAAGCGCCTGTGCTTTATTAGCGGAAACCACTGCATGGGCCGAAGAAAAAGGAAAATCGCTTTATGAACTTTTAATAGAGATTTACCTGAAATACGGTTTCTATAAAGAAAGATTGCTTTCGGTAGTTAGAAAAGGAAAATCGGGAGCTGAGGAAATTCGTAAAATGATGGAAAAATTCAGAGAAAATCCTCCTGAAAAGATCAACAATAGTAAAGTTATCCGTATTAAAGATTATTTGCTTGGAGAAGACAAGGATATTGAAAACAACACCGTAAAACCTATTGATCTGCCGAAATCAAACGTATTGCAGTTTTTCCTTGAAGATGGCAGTAAGATCAGTATGCGTCCTTCCGGAACGGAACCCAAGATCAAGTTTTATTTCGGTGTAAAAGATCAACTGGAAAATGCATCTGATTATGAACAAAAGAACCGGGAACTTGAGGCAAAAATAGATGCTATCATCAAAGACCTTGATCTGCAAAACTGAACTCAGAACAAATCAAGAATTTTAAATTTCTGATTCCTGAACTCAAATTCGTCTCCTTTTTTCATGCCTTTCATGGCTTGATAAAAGGGAACCATTGGGGAGATGGTGAAATAGGTTTCTCCGTTGAGGGTAATTTTCCCCACACTTGTTGATACAAAAATATTTTGTTTGTTGGTTTTAACAATAGACCCGAAAGTGACTTCCTCATTGATTTTATCAGGATCAATTTTATTGAATACTTTTAACTGATCCAGGGCTTTTTGAAGTTGCTGGGCAAACATATCGTGTTTTCTATATAATTGCGCCCTGTTCGAATCGTAAATATCCAGTTCCTGGTCTGCCTCATCTGCTCCTTTTTGTGCTTCTTCCATGGCTTCACGAATATTGTCAATTGTTTTTTTATGGCTTGAAATACACGCCAGTACGATATTCCTTTTCATTTCTGTTTTACCCATTGTACAACTGAATTAGAAAAATTGATTAAATTAACGAAAGCAAGCTTTTGTTATTTTGAAATCGTTATTAATTTCGCAAACGTAAAATACAAAAAATCAATCAAAAACAAAAATAAAAAATGACAAATATTCCGGATGAACCGGCTTATCAGAAAAATGTAATTGAGCTTTTAACGGTAGCCAATGAGTACTGTCTTTTTATAGAGCGTATGGAGAAATATGATTTGAATGAAACGCTAAGGTTTTTACTTAGATTATCTCCCCTGTTATATTTAAAAGGTTCACTTTTACCAAAGGTGGAAATTGATGATTCTTTGATTAGCGAACGTTTTGTAACTGAAGAACATTATGAAGAAATATTCAACAACCTTAGGACGAAGCTGTTGGATCAGGATGTTTTCTGGTATATAGATTATAGCCGGCCGGATGATAACGATCCGGTTAAGGGAAGCCTTTCCGAATATTTTGCAGATATTTATCAGGATCTGAAAGACTTCGTGATATTGTATCAAAGACCATTGAGGGCCTCCAAGCAAAATGCGGTTGCAGACTGTTATGAGTTGTTTCGTACACGTTGGGGCCCGCGTATCCTAACTATTAATAGTCTTATTCATTATATGGTATATAAAGATGAGAGTGATACCTGGTATGATGATATCCTCAATGGATAGCTTTGATTTTGTGTTCTATAAAAATCCCTATTTGTTGGTATTGTGCAAAATAAAAACATTTGCTTCTTTTGTAGTTTATTTAATCCGAATAAATAGAATTGGTGTGGTATGACTTTACTGGATTTAAAGGAAGGCGAAAGGGCTGTCATCACGAAGGTGAGAGGTAGAGGGGCTTTCCGTAGGCGCATCATGGAAATGGGTTTTGTGATCGGTAAGGAGGTTACCGTGGGCAAAAAAGCACCATTGAAAAATCCGGTTGAATACACCATCATGGGATATGAGGTTTCCTTGCGCAATAGCGAGGCCGATTTGATTGAGGTTGTCAGGTCGGTTGAGACCCGTGGAGATGTTGATGCCAAATTCAATGGGTATTTTGAAACCCCGGATGAAAGGGTTATAAATAAGGCCAGGAGTGATACCATCAATATTGCCCTGATAGGGAACCCGAATTGCGGAAAAACAACGCTTTTTAATTATGCATCTCATTCCCGGGAGAAGGTCGGGAATTACAGTGGCGTAACCGTCGAAGCCAAAAAGGCCAAATTCAAACAGGGGGGGTATGAATTCCATGTCATTGACCTTCCGGGGACTTATTCACTAACAAGTTATTCGCCCGAAGAACTTTTTGTAAGAAACTATATTTTTGATGAAATACCTGATGTTGTTATAAATGTAATTGATGCCTCCAACCTTGAGCGTAACCTTTATCTAACAACCCAATTGATAGACCTGGATATTAAAGTGGTTGCCGCATTGAATATGTACGATGAACTGCAGGCAAAAGGGGATAAGTTTGATTACAAATCGCTTGGTAAACTGATCGGTATACCGATGGTTCCGGTGGTAAGCTCAAAAGGCCGGGGTATACAGGCTTTATTTGAAAAAGTGATCGGGGTATATGAAGACAGGGAACCTACCGTACGGCATATTCATATCAATTATGGGGATGACCTGGAAGCGGCTATAAAAAACATACAGGATAAGATCAGAATTGAGGAAAACAAAAAACTCACAAATATTATTGCACCCCGTTTTATGGCCATAAAATTGCTTGAGGGCGACAGGGAAGAGGAGATCAGGGTGAGAAGCTGTGTAAATCAAAAAGAAATACTCGGTACTGTTGAATATGAAAAAGTACGATTAAAGGCTCATTTTGCCGACGAACCCGAATCAGTAATTACCGATCAGAAATACGGCTTTGTAAATGGTGCCCTGAAAGAAACATTCAGACCTTCTCAAAAAAATATTCGTTTGTTAACCCGGTCCATTGACAGGATATTAACCAATAAATACCTGAGCTATCCGGTCTTCATTTTTATGATGTGGTTGATGTTTCAATCTACTTATACTGTTGGGGAATATCCCCAGATAGGAATTGAGAAACTGATCGGCTATATAGGGCAACTTACTCATAACCTTCTTCCTGATAGTATTTTTCGTGATTTGCTGGTAGATGGACTCATCGGTGGAGTAGGAGGTGTTATTGTGTTTCTTCCGAATATTCTCATTTTGTTTTTTTTTATTTCCATCATGGAAGATACGGGATACATGGCTCGTGTTGCGTTTATTGTTGATAAACTCATGCATAAGATCGGTTTGCACGGGCAATCATTTATTCCCATGCTGATGGGCTTTGGTTGTAATGTTCCTGCAATAATGGCCACCCGAACCATTAAGGGACGCAGCGACAGGATGGTTACTATGTTGATTAATCCCTTTATGTCGTGCAGCGCACGTTTACCGGTTTATGTGCTTGTAATTGGTGCGGTTTTCCCCACTTATCCCGGTATGATTTTATTTTCGGTATATGCTATAGGAATTGTGCTTGCTATTGTTATGGCCATTATTTTTAAAAAGACTTTGTTTAAAGCCAGGGAAATGCCGTTCGTAATGGAATTGCCTCCTTATCGCGTTCCAACTGTTAAATCAATTTTAAGTCATACCTGGTTTAAAGGATCTCAATACCTGAAAAAAATGGGAGGCGTTATTCTGATTGCCTCCATTATCATCTGGGCTTTGGGGTATTTTCCAAGAAATGAGGATATTTCTAATAAATATGATCAAAAAATTGAAAACACAGATCAAAAATACAACCGGCTTATTTTATCCGTGGATAATGATATGAAAAGAGATTCACTGAAAGTAGCAAAAACCGAAATTATCAAGCAATTAAATAAGGAGAAAATACGTGTTTTACAAGACCATTCAGCTATTGGGATTATTGGCAAGTTTATTGAACCGGTAATTTATCCTTTGGGTTTCGACTGGCGGATGGGTATTAGCTTGCTTTCGGGTATTGCGGCCAAAGAAGTAGTTGTAAGTACGATGGGAGTTATATTCATGGATGAGGCAGGTAATTTATCAGACAAGGGATTGTCAGAAATCCTTAAAGAACAAACCTATCAAAGTGGTTATCGCAAGGGACAAAAAATATTTACAACCTTAACAGCTTATTCATACCTGTTGTTTATTTTGATTTATTTTCCATGTGTTGCCGTTATTGCAGCAATTAAGAAAGAATCAGGCGGATGGAAATGGGCGTTATTTATGGCTTTCTATTCAACTGTACTTGCCTGGACGATTTCCTTCTCAGTTTATCAGATAGGCAGCCTTTTTTAAT
>CAZTAW010000218.1:0-5878 GCA_964611705.1 uncultured Bacteroidales bacterium | reverse complement strand
TTTCTGGAAGCAATCCAAAACTACGAAGCCGGGGGATATTATACCGTAGCCGCTGAAATTCATACCAATATTGGCATTTTGTATGTTGAACTGAACAATATCGAAAAGGCTTTTTATCACCTCAAAAAAGGTTATCAGCAATTATTACAGTTAGAAAACATTGCCGGGCAGACGATAGCATTAAACAGCTTAGCACATGCATATCTTGATATTGATCAAAAAGATTCGGCCATGTACTATGTTAATAAATCAATTGGCTTGTCGGAGGAGGCAAACAATCAGTATAGTCTGGCTAATGCCTTAAAGCTAAAAGCCGGTATTTATCTTAAGTCAAATCTTTATTCCGATGCCTCTGAGTTTTATTTTAAAAGCCTTAAAGCCGCTCAACAAATAAATAACGGCAGCATGATAAGCAATTCTTATTTAGGGTTGTCGAGATTATTTTTTGAGCTGAACGAAATTGAAGAATCTCTGAGTTATGCCCACAAAGCTTTAGAATTGGCAACGAATATTCATGATCTGAAAATGATAAAAAACGTGCATACTTTTTTATCCTCCATATATGAACACATTGGTGATTTTGAAACAAGCCTTCAACATCGAAAAATGGCTGACGATTTGAATATGCAAATCAGCGACCAGTCGAAACTGCATCAAATCTACAACATTGAAATATCCCAATTGATCAAGGATAAAGAAATACAGAAGCTCGAAATTGACAGACAAAGACTATTGGTGAGTAAACGAAACTCGCTGATCATAATAATTTCTCTTTTATTCACCATATTGATGGCCATATTATTTTTAATCTTCACTAAAACCCGGCAGCAACAAAAGATCAAGTTAAAAGAAACACTATTCCGGCATGCCGAGGAACGCTCGAAATCAGCCCTGAATGCTGAAGTAAACGAACGCAAACGTCTTGGAATCGAATTGCATGATGGCGTTGGTCCGCTGCTTTCGCTTGCAAAACTAAATGTTACCGCACTGATCGAAAATGATGGTCTGCATGAAAAGCGTAAAACAGCCATCTTACATAACACCGTTGATACACTTGACGAAGTGCTCAAAGAGATGAAAAATATTTCTCACAACATGGCGCCCATCGTCCTTATCGAGAAGGGTTTTGAAGTTGCAGTAAGGGATTTGGTGTCCAAATTGAATGAAACAGAAAAGTACAGGGTTACCCTCGACATCAACGGACTTAACGGAAGCATTGGTCATTACCATGAACATGTTTTGTACCGCAGCATACTTGAAATTATTCACAACTCATTACTGCATGCCAATGGCTCGGAGATTCATATACAGATAATTCAAAATGAAGAAGATATTACTATCATGATCGAAGATAACGGCAAAGGGTTTAAAATGAAAGAAAAACTAAACGGAAACGGGCTGGGCCTTAAAAGCACCATTTCCAGAATAGAGGGATTGAAGGGGGAATTTTACATTGATAGTGAGGATGGGAGAGGCACAATAGTAACAATGATTGTTCCGCTGGATTACAAATGAGGTTGTTTAGATTAGAAAGGGAAAAACATCATCCTGAAATAATATTGGGAGAAAAGAATACATATTATCGAAAATAATTGGTAACCAACCTGCCATTATAAGGTGTTTTTGATAAATGGCAGGTTGGTTACAAGAATCTCTGATAAATCAATCTTACCTGATTATTACAAATTTCTTGTTAAAAACATGGCCATCAACTGTTACCAATTGTAAGTTGTAGGCACCTTCCGGGTATGATTTTACATTGATCTGAATGGCTTGATCGTTTGTTATCGTCCTTTCCAGTAATAAATGTCCGGAAAAACTGAACAGTTTAAAATTTTGAAGTCTTATCTCACTTGATACGTGCAGTAAATCATTGGCAGGAACAGGATACACATTCAAAGTGAGAGGTTCTCGTGCCAGATTATCAACACCTACCGGTTCGTAGTAGAAAGCAGCTACTCGAAAAGACCCATCACTGGTGGGACCTTCTTTACTAAAACCCACCATATATGCATAACCATCAGGTCCGATAACAACCTGATCACCGGTGCCGACATTCCCTGCTGGCGAGAGTACGTGTGTGAATAGCAGATCTCCTTCTTCAGTTAATCCTAATGCTCCAAACCGGGGTCCTCCATCACCAAACCCCCCGGCCGTCCAGCCACAGGCATAAACATAACCGTTATCATCAGCAGCAACAGAGTTTAATCCGTTTATTCCAGGTGTGGGATTCTCAAAATGGATCCAACTCAATTCTCCGGAAGTATTATATTTTGCCACCACCCAAACATCTCCGGTTCCCGCTTCAACACCTTTACCTGCGGCATAAATGCTGTTGTCGGCTGTCATTGTTATTGCATGCCCGACATCGGCAGCGCCGGCTGAGCCAATATACTGGTCCTCCCAGCGAAGTACACCATCCGGAGTGTGAGACATAGTTACCATATCACGTTGTTGCCCTTCATTATCATATTTACCGGCAGAATAAATATTGCCGTCATACCCGACAATAATCTCGTTGCCGGTATTGTCTATCCAGCCTGTACCTGTACCCTGATAAAGTTCCATCCATTGTTGATCACCCCCTGATGTCATACTAAAAACCAGGTATTGATAATCCAATGATCCGGTACCATAAATATTTGATTGATTGTCGGCTGCTATACTATTAACTGTGCCAAACCCACCAGCAGGAGCTTCAAAAATATGCGACCAGCGTTCGGTACCGGAAGTTGTAAGACTGACAATTATCGCTTCGCCAGGGTTATACATGCCACCAATATCGTAAGAACCACAGGCATAAACATGCCCGTCGGGTGCAATTATAACATCAAAAGCACCACTCGGATCGTCTGAAGCTTTTTGATAGATCCATCGGAAATCGCCTTCCGAATCAACGCTTAGAATGGTAAAATAGTTGGTTTCACCCATTTTGCTTTCACCTGCCACATATAAGTTGCCATTGTCGTCAGCAACAATGGCAAACCCCATAGAAAATTCTCCATCATCATCATATTCATAAACCCAGTCAATTTCACCGTCGGGCTGTAAAGCAATTACCGGCATATTACTGCCTTGGGTTGTGGAAGCAACTTGCCCTGTCGCAAATATGCGCCCATCAGGCCCCACACAAATTCCTTTGCCAATATTGTAACCGTGAGTTCCTGCTCCCTGGTAATCTGTTTGCCATTGAAGATATTCATTTTGTAATTCTTCAACACCAGATTGAGCCATTGTATCGGCTACCAGAAAAGTGAAAGTAAAGCTGAAAATTAGTCCAATTAATTTTTTCATAATTAAGTTGTTTTTGGTTAAAAATAATCTCAAAATGTTACACATTTTCATAAACAAAAATAATCTTTATTCAAGAACAGCTTATCAGTAGTTGAAGGTATAATCTATCAGTAGCTAAGGGTATTTCCTTAAAAATCAGTGGGCTTTTTCGTGGAATATCTAAATATCGGTTAATTTTGTATCAATGTCATAATAAACTTTAAGCATGAATGAGATCAAAATATTTGTAGTTGACGACCATAGGCTTTTCGTTGAAGGAATTTGCTCCTTGCTGGCTGATGAAAAGCGATTTGAAGTAGTAGGTTATTCCCTTTCGGGACATGATTTTTTGGATATTATCAACGAAACCGAAATTGATGTTTATCTCATTGACATCAACATGCCTGAACTATCGGGGATTGAACTTACAAAAGAAATTTTAATGCGCAGGCCCGAAGCCAGAATTCTTGCACTCAGCATGTATAAACATTTCAACTATGTGGAAAAAATGATCAAAAGCGGAGCTTCTGGTTACGTCCTGAAGTCGGCTGGAATCAAGGAGTTGTCCACAGCCGTTAAGTCGGTTGCGTCCGGTGACAAATTTTTTGGTAAAGAAATTCAGGAGATACTGCACAACAAAATAGGGGGTAAATCTTCTTTCGATGTAAATGAAAAGACCTCACATACCAGCCGGGTTAGTCTCTCTCCGCGCGAAACGGAAATCCTGTCTCTGATCGCACAGGAATTCACAACTCAGCAAATTGCGCAAAAGCTATTCATCAGCGAACGTACAGTGGAGACCCATCGTAAAAATATTTTCTCGAAAATCCGTGCCAAATCTGTCATAGGATTGAGTAAATATGCAATTCAGCATGGTCTTATCAACCTTGAATAAGCCATTATTGTTATTTTCCTGATGTTTCTTCCGGCAGCGGACTGAATATGCAAAACAATATTTACGGGTTGGCAGCAGGGGATATCAACAATGATGGATATCCCGACATTTATGAGGCAGTGCACAAAGACCTGAAATTAAACTCCCTGGAAATAATTAATGTACGGGGAAGGATTTTAATGATCCAAAAGCAAGTGAATGATGATTTATCATTTGCTGTATGTGGTTTGCAGGAAGGGCTATATATAATCAGAATTAATACGGGTAAAGATGTTGAGGTGAAAAATCTTGTGGCTTATTAAGTAAGATATAATGTGTTGAAATAATTTGTCAGCCGGGGTCATTGTTTCAGCACTTTTGCTGAATAACTTCCTTTTTGTGTTTGTATATTGATAAAATAGAGTCCCGGATAAAAGTGTATTTCGGAAAACGGTCGTTCCGGTCTCTCCATTGCATCGTTGTTGTGTTGGCAACATAGGATCAATCATTGCAAATCAGCTTTCAAAATAATTCCCGTTTTCTTAAAATAATGGTTTAATGTAACTCCATTTGTGTTGATTATTTAACTTTGCAAAAAAGTAATTTGTTAATATAATCAACTATAACACGTGAACATTTTATATTATAATGATCTAAAATGGTCGAAGGTAAAGCAACAATTTGATAAAACTATCGGTTTTTTACAAAACGATAACTTTAAGTCGGCTGAGATAAAAAAACTTACCAATACCGGCTATTACAGAGCCAGGCTCGACTATGAAAACCGCTTGTTGTTTAAATTCGCAAAATATAAAGATCAAACGCATATTCTTTTGCTTGAAGTGATCTATAATCACGAATACGATAAATCAAGATTTCTCAGGGGGGCAAAAATTGATGAAAATAAACTATTGCCGGTTGAACAGAAAGAAAAAGTTATCGCAGAAGATGCTGATGTTTTATCGTATGTAAATACCGGCACCAGGCAATTTCATCTGCTTGATAAAGTGCTGTCGTTTGATGATACCCAGGAAGAACTGTTCAACATAAAACCCCCTGTAATTATCATTGGTTCGGCAGGCAGCGGAAAAACCGTATTGACTCTTGAGAAACTTAAATTACTCAGGGGGAATATTTTATATGTTACTTTATCACCCTTCCTTGCAGAGAATTCCTTCAGGCTGTATTATTCGAATAATTATGACAACAACAAACAGGATATAGAATTCCTTTCATTTGGCGAATTCTTAAACACACTGCATTTTGTTCCCGGCCGGGAACTGGATTATAAAGCTTTTGAATCCTGGTTGCAACCACGAAAACATGCCTTTGGAATTAAGAACAGCTACAAATTATTCGAAGAATTCAGGGGGGTGGTCACCGGTGTGGATGTTACAAAAAAACACCTCAACAAACAAGATTATCTGAATCTTGGAGTCAGGCAATCCATTTATCTTGACAATGAACGGGAAAAGGTATATGAAGTTTTTGAGCGCTACCTCCAGTTTCTGAAGGAATCAGAATACTATGATATTAATATGATTTCTTTTGATTGGCGTCAATATGCCAAACAACACTATGATTTTATTGTAATAGATGAAGTTCAGGACCTTACCAATATACAGTTATACCTTATTTTGCAGACACTGAAATCACCCGGCAATTTCATACTTTGTGGCGACTCAAACCAGATTGTCCATCCTAATTTCTTTTCCTGGGAACATATTAAAA
>CAZTAW010000217.1:0-5892 GCA_964611705.1 uncultured Bacteroidales bacterium | reverse complement strand
AGGATATAAAATCTATCAGAAAAAGAAGAAAAGTTTGCTGAATTGATCAAGGGACTCGATCCCTCATGCAACGTGACACGCACAGATAATCGTAGCCTTTGCTTTTAAGCATCAGCATATTGTCATCGGTGGCAATGCCGGCATCCATCACAATAACAGGATTGTGGGCAGAAATAAAGGCAGGTGTTTTATCGGTATTGAGCTTTTTTAGAGATAAGGTTTTTTGCAAGCTGAAGCAAAGCGCTATATCTGATGTGAGTCTTGCAACTTTTCGGCAATCCATACTTTGATGATCGATTGCCGGGTGATGCCCAGTCTTTTGGATTCCTCATCCAACTGTTGAAGCATCCATTCGGGGAAATCTACATTTACGCGTTTTGTTTTTAGGCCGGGGCGTTGTGTGTGTTTTAAATCGAGATGCCCGGTGATGTCTTCTCCGTTATCGAAGGCCTTATCAAATTTATTTGTTTTTTGAAATTTGATTTTTGTTTTTTCTGGTTTGTCCAGGTTAGGGATAGGATGTACTGTTCCGATATTCATAAAGGTAACTAATTGGTAATTATCGCTTTAAAATTTAAACGTTTTCGGAGACACTCTCTCATAGTAAATTATTACCAAAAATTTTCTATTTTTGATAAAAAGGGCCATATTTCCCGAATGCAAATACATGTAAAGCATATCATAATTTTTATTTTGTTGTTACTCAATCTGCCGGTAACAGCAAATAGCGCTTTCAATCCTTCTGTTAATCCCCAGGATAGTCTTGTCAATAAACTCGAAGACCTTTATTATAGCCAGCCTGAAAAAACAATTCGTATTGTGAGGCAAAGACTTATGGATAATACTGCAATAACCCTGAAAAACAAGACCAGAATGCTTCACTGTGCGGGCGCCGCATATTATTTTCTGGGAAAACCCGACAGCAGCCTTTATTATTTGAATACAAGTCTTGAATTAAGGAAGCAAATGCGAGATCCGGGCTACCTGGGAGATGGGTTTAATGCCCTGAGTATTATTTATTTGCACTTGGGAAATTATGATACGGCCTTACAAATGAACCGCAAGGCATACCAAAACTACAAAAAAACCGCTGATACACTTTCCATGGTCAATAGTTTAAAAGGAATGGCCAATGTATATACCCGCAAGTACCAAAACGACAGCAGTATTTTTTTTAACCTCAGAGCATTAAAATTATTGCAAAACCGTACAGATTCGCTGGCATTAAAGCAAAGGGCCGGTTTATTGATGAATATCGGCAATTTAATGGAAAGGACTAACGATACTGCCGGCCTCGACAGATATTTTAAAAAAGCTGAGAAAGTTTTCCGGGAAATCAATCATCAGCAGGAGCTGGCACGTTTATATCATAATTTGAGCGTTTCATATTTGGAAAGACGCCAGCTTGATTCTGCCCAAACTTACATCGAAAAAGCATTAAGGCTTAAAAGAAAACATCATATGGACAGGAACCTGGCTTCTTCGTATGCAATTGCCGGGGACATTTACAAGCAAAAAAAACAATATCAGCAGGCGCTCAGACACTATCAACTTGCTGTCAGCACGGCAAAAAAAGTTAATGAACAACACTTTTATTTTGAATCGCTGTTGGCTTTGGCCAAGTTACAATTTGAAAAATTCAGCCCTGTCCGCTCCAAGGAAACACTTGCAAAACTATCCGGTAAACTGGAAAGTTTATCTCCGTTACAAAAAGCACAATACCATCATCTAAAATCAGCCTATTATAGCAAAATTAGTGATTTTAAAACAGCCTTAAAGCATTTTGAAAAGTATCAGGCCTGGAATGACACTGCAATGAACACCAAAATGAAAAGCATAACCCTTGAACTGGAAAAGAAATACCGGATTGCAGAAAAAGAGAAAGAGAATCAAATACTAAAGAACCGCTTGATCAGAAAGGAACATCGCGAAGAGCGTCAAAAAATCTATTTAATCACTATGTCCATTGCTGTGGCGCTTCTGATTGTCTTTTTATCGCTGGTAATAATTTTGTTAAAAACACGTTCAAAATCGCTATTGCACCTCAGGCAGCTCAGAAAAGCAGAAAAAGAGAAAAACGAACTCGAAATCAGGGAGTACGAACAAAGAGTTAAGGCGGAAAAGCATTTGCGGGAGCTTCAGGACGAAAAATACCAGAAAAACCTGGAAGTCAAAAAACGTGAATTATTTTCATCTGCTATGCTTTTGACGGGAAAGAACCAGGTAATAAAAGAAATACAAAAGATACTGAAAAACACCGATGACAACCTGCGAAATACAATTATGCAACTTGTTAACAGCAGTAAAAACCTTGATAAAGACTGGGAGCAACTTAAAACTCACTTTGAGCAGGTACACCCCGATTTTTTTACAACACTTAAAAACAAATATCCTTCCCTCACAAATTATGATCTGCGCATGGCTGCATATCTTAAAATAAACCTGTCAACCAAAGAAATTGCCCAGATGCTGAATATTACCCCCGGCGCCGTAAGCAAAAGCCGCCAACGTTTACGTAAAAAACTCAAAACCAAAAGTCATCAGGAATTAACTGATTTTTTCCGGCAAATATAAACACTCGGGAAATATTTTCAGAGCGGGGTCATTACTCACTTAAAATCCCTTGTTTTGGCGGATGTCCTACCATTGTCCTACACCAATATTTGCTTTGAGTTACAAGCGGTTTTACTATTGTAATATCAATAGCGAAAGCAAAACATTTAAAACTATTTTTTATGAAAAAGAATTATTTTTTAAATGGCGGAGATTTGCCAACAAACTGGACCCAAATTCATGAGAATGGAAGTCATGACTGGTATGCGCAAGACGGGGATAACGGGAGCCTTAATGCTTACGCAGGGTCATACAATGCAGCATTCACACACCAGAGTAGAGGAGATGTTACAAAACTCATAACACCTTCGCTCGACCTGAGTAGCGAAGCGAGCCTGTCTGCCGACAAGGCAGGGAATCTCCCGGATGTTTACCGGACACCAATGATTGTTAAATTAAAAAATGACGAGCTATGAAAAAAATAATTACTTTATTAATTCTAATCTCATTTCCAGTGCTCATTTATGCTCAAAATGGAATAATTGGAGATGGATTTGGTACAGCCGACTGGGCTACAACAGATGATTTCTCCGGATCAGCCGGTGATTCGCGTATTGGTACTTTTAATGCCAATGCAACAGGAGATCAATATTTTAGAACTGTCATAAACTGGAGTGGGAATAATGATCAATACACTATTAACACTGACAGTGATGTTTTTGTAGAGATTGAAACAGAATATAAGGCTAATCAAGGTCCTACAACATCAACGGCTATGTATTTAAATGTTTCCAGTACATCTTATAATTATGTTTTTAAAACAAGCGATGGAGGTACGTCCCCATCACATAATCTGATAATTTTTGAAGTGCAGGGAACAATTCGCACAGTTTCTTCTGTTTCACATGACCTTTCAACTGTATATCCAGGTCAGGAAGTAACAGTTACTGCAACGCTTGATGGCAGTTTTTCCAGTGGTCAAGGTGCTTACCTGAGGTACTCTAATGATGGTTTTTCAACTTCTACAACAACGGAGATGACTGGAAGCGCAACAACTTATACTGCAACAATTCCTTCTGAAACAAATACTGCCTCGAGCACTGTTTCTTATTACATTTTCACCTCAGGTGATGGTCTAACCATAGATGCTGCAAATTCAGATTGGTATACAATAAATCTTAATAACAACAGTGGTTCCAATTATTCATACACAGTAGAGGACGGATGGACAACAAGTGCTGATGGTAATTGGTCAGCAGCCGCAACCTGGACTGCATCAACAGCCCCATCTACCACCGTAAATCTTGGCACGGTTACCGTAGATCACAATGTAACAGGCGATCAAAATGCTGATGTTTCCAGCTTATCAATAAGTTCTGGTAAAACTTTAACCGTGAATAATGGGAATACCCTTCAAGTATCAGGTGGGGTGACTGGAGATGGTTCTTTTGATGTAAATGGAACTTTTCAGATTAATGCCGGTGGCTATACCGACATAGCTCCAAATTATGGAAGCAATTCCACATTAAAATACAACACTGCCAGCACCTACGGCCGATCCACTGAATGGAGCACGACAACCGGCGCCGGTTACCCGCATAATGTTACATTGAGTAATAATACTTCATTAAATTTGGGAGCAAACGGAGGGACTGGCACTGCCCGCCAATGTGAGGGAGACCTTACAATTAATAGTGGTTCCGAATTAAGCATGAATGAAGATGTAATGACTGCAAGCCTGACAGTTATAGGTGATATTGCTAACTCAGGCACTTTAACTTTAGGAGGAGCCGGTGGCGATTTATATGTTGAAGGAACCAGTTTTACCAATGATGGTACCTTCAATCCCAATGGTAGTATATTCCAAATGAGTACAGCGGGGGCTACGTTGACAAATAATAGCAGCAGTTTTTCAACCAGTGGTGAACTCGTATTTTCAGGGAACGGAACTATAGACGGGACGGAAGCTATCACCTTGGACAATATAACCATAAATGGTACAACAACATTAACAACGGTCCCCACAATTAACGGCACCCTTCAAATCAATACAGGAGGGTCGCTGTCAGCATCTCCCACCTACGGGTCATCGTCAACATTGCGCTATAATACCGGTGCAGCTATCGATCAAGGAAATGAATGGCTATCTTCCAATCAACCCAGCAACGTTACTATCGTTAATTCGGATCTTACATTACAATATAACAGCACCCTTGGGGATGTCCTGGATATCCAGCCGGGAGGAACGCTAAATACACAGGGTTATTCTTTAACTATTTCAGATGCAGATGGTGATGGCTTTCAATTTAATCAAAATGGCGCTTTCAATCACAATGGAGGTAAAGTCGTTTTTGCCGGTACAGGTTCTGACAGTGAAAGTACCATTAGCGGCACCATTACATTCAATGACATAGATATTTATGGAAAGGTTGATTTTGGCGGCACTAATTCGACTGTTGAAGGAACTCTTGCTGTCAAGGGTCAATATGGTAGAGCAATTAATAATGCTTTCACCTATGGAGATAATTCTACTTTAGTATTTGATTACGGAGGTCTGTATACAGTACCTTGGAGTAGCCACCACTTATGGAATTTAGGCTCAACAGTGGGAGCGGGTGTTCCCAAAGATGTAATAATAATTTCTACTGAATTACAAATTTATTGGGCACGAGAAGTACCAGGTGATCTTACAATAAATTCCGGTGGAACAGTTAGGCAAGGAAATAATTCTTTTATTGTACATGGAAATTTGGATAACAGTGGTAGCTTTGAATTTGCTGGTGATGGGGCAGAACCTTTGGAAGTAAAAGGAAATCTGATAAACCAAGCTAGTGGTGATATTACCCTATCAAATGTGGTTGGTGGTGATTTATATGTTGAAGGAACCAGTTTTACCAATGACGGGGCTTTTGATCCCAACGGTAGAATATTCCAAATGAGTACAGCGGGGGCTACGTTAACAAATAATAGCAGCAATTTTTCAACCAGTGGTGAACTCATATTTTCAGAGAACGGAACTATAGACGGGACGGAAGCTATCACCTTGGACAATATAACCATAAATGGTACAACAACATTAACAACGGTCCCCACAATTAACGGCACCCTTCAAATCAATACAGGAGGGTCGCTGTCAGCATCTCCCACCTACGGGTCATCGTCAACATTGCGCTATAATACCGGTGCAACCAGCAATCGAGGAAATGAATGGAATTCTAACAGTGGTGCTGGTTACCCCAATGATGTAGAAATAGCTAACAATACAACCCTTGATTTGGGGGCAAACGGAGGAACAGCTACAGCTCGCGAGTGTGCAGGAAATTTAACAGTTAACGGTGG
>CAZTAW010000216.1:0-5920 GCA_964611705.1 uncultured Bacteroidales bacterium | reverse complement strand
CAATATGAAACGCCGTTTTTAGGCTTGAATTATCATCTGTTTTGTTTGAAAAAATGTCATTAATATCATTGAAGGAAGAAGTCTGTGTAAATGCCTGCCTAAAATTTAAAAATATAATAATAATTATCAAAATATGTTTTATTATTTTTATTGAAAATTTCATGTTAAAAATATTGTACCGTGTTATTTTTGTCATTTATTATTTCTTTCTGCCCTTTTAAGGCATCCCTGATAGCTTTTCCTTGTGGTTTTGTATCTATTATTGTGAAAAAGATTATCTGTATTTGGGCCTCTTAAACTAAATTTCCCATAATTACTTATATACTTACTACTACTTCTAAATCCTCGAAGTATCTTTTTAATATCAGGGTCAATAAACGATTTATACGAATCATACAAAAATTCAGACTTTGATTTTATTTTATCAAAATCGTTGATGTGCTTCATGAAATCATCACCTGAAATAACAATAGCATCACCTGCCCCAAAAGAAGCATTCTTATAGTTGGCAATAATAATATATCTGAGCTTACTGTAATCAATATCCTTAACTTTTGATAAAATTTTCCAAATATTTATAAATAGACTATCTAAGTTAATAACTTTATTATATGCTCCACTAATCACCCCAATATTATTGTATTCAGCAAAACAATTGATTCCTGTTATTTTATATTCTTGATCTGAAAAATAATCTTCCAAAAAAAGATCAATGGTATTCATTGTTTTACATGCCTCTATTGTATTTTCATATTTGTTCCATTTCTTATCATTCTGTGAGAACGATACTTGCAATGTTACTAACATAATAATTAATGTTGGTAAAATTTTGTAATCTTCAATTTTCATTTTTTTCATGATTGTTTATTTTTGTTATCACTTTATTTATTTACATTTATGATAATTGCTTCACAACTTTGCATGTTTGAGTTAAGAACTGTCTCACTTGTTTTATTATCGTCTATTATTCTTATTGCAACAGTATTGGGAGGTCTTGATCCAACATTATGGGCAAACAGAAATAGATCATTTCTAATATTTTTATTTAGTTTGATATTAATTCTTTTAGTTAAATGTGTTAAATGATAATTTTTAATTATATCAATACCATTTAAATATATTGATACAATATCTCCATCAACAATTCCATGATCATATATTTCGATTGAAATATATTCTGATGAAACATTTAATTTTTTAACATATCTAACATTTCTTCCTGCATAATTATTTCTTATAGGTTTGATTGAATTTTTAGCTGTTCTTTTAGCTTTAACTATTCTAAAGGATTCGCTTCTCCCCTTAATTGTACCTGAAAACACCTTTTCAATCTCTAACGTATACTCTCCCTCAGGTATCTTTTGCGGCAAATTCCGTAAGTTATATGCTCCAATATTGGGACAAATATATTTTTCCTCAAAATCCGCACCTATTAATCTTAATTGCATTGGCTCTTCTTCACTATACATTTCCGCTTTCCATTTAATTTCAAACTGTTTGTTTTCCATATTCCAAATTGTTTCTGAATTTGGATAAATAATTTCTATTTTTTTTTTAAATTAAAAAGAGGAAATGTTGATACTTGATATCCTTCATATTCATTAATGATAGACCAAAACGCATAAAAACCAATCTTACAATTATCTTTTATTTTAACAGGAACATCTATTTGTATTTTTGTTAAGTTATTATATACACTTGTAAAAGGCGTTAAATCCCATCCTAGACTAACAACATCAAACTCATTTAAATCTAAATAAAAACTCTGTGGGGCATCATCACTTTTAATAATTTTATCTATTGATTGTGCAATATCATTCAGGCTTATCAACGGACCAATCCAAAATGAAAATATTGATTTTAATAGATTATTTAATTCATCGTTACCTAATTTTTGATTATTAATATTTAGTGTTGCCCTATCATTTGGATTTTTAGCATAATGCATGGAAATACCTGTATAATCAACAATAGCAGATTCAGGAAGAATAAAAAAAACATTGCCTTTAGGGATCTTGCTTTTAACATTTTTAGTTTTAATAATAAAGGAAAAAACTCCATCTCTATTTGGCTGTAATTTGGTTGTAAAAAATAATTCGATTGAAGAGTTAACCTCTTCATTGGTTTCCTTGTGAAGCGAATGTATTAATTTAACTTGGCTGTTCACAAAGAAAGGGTAAAGTAAAACTATAATTAATAATTTCAGTTTTATAATCATAACAAAAATGCATTGATGTTTATACATTTCGAAAATAAGGTCTTTTTGTTTTAAATCCCAAAATTATTATGAGAATTGTCCTAATTAGTTTTTTTAAAGTACTAAATGCTTAAAATTTTTTACAAAACATTATTATGCTTGCCCACCCCCTCAAAAATCCCTATACTTGCATCAGATAACCCTGCATCTGATGCCAAGGAAACTAAAACATATCCTCCTCAAATCCTGGTTTCTGGCCTTGCCGGTTAGCTTGCTGGTGATTTTTTTGCTACCGGGGATTTTCAGTAAATACAAGATAGAGTTGGTTGAGAAAACTCCTTTGGATGGGCAGAATCAGCTAAGAATAAATCTGTACGACATTGATAACGACGGTTACAGTGAAATGATAAACTCCCTGCTCGACCGGGATGGGTTTCTTGCCATCCAAATATTCCAGGAAGACGGAGGCCTCGTTGACCAGTGGAATATGGATGGTACGCTCCTGGATGAAAAGGGAGAGAGATTAATATTCGGGGATTACGACCGGGACAGCCTGCCGGAGGTTTATGTTTTTCACAGGCTGAATGATACGGTTTTTCTGGATTGCTTTGAACCCATGGATCCGACATCTCCTTTTTCTTTTCAAAATAAATTCATTTGCGAGCTCACCCGGGAATATGCCGAGCCTGATCCGTCAGTAAGTGCTTTACAGTTCGCTGATATGAATGCTGATGGGCATGAAGATCTGTTGTTTGCTTTACATACCGGAATGGCAAAATTTCCAAGAAGGATCATGTAGGTTGATATTTTTCATGATTCGCTACACAGTACACGAGATATGGGAAATTTTATCTGCCCCATAGCAGTTAATCTGGATAAAGATAAAGAACTTGAAATTATTGGCCGTTGCGGCTCGGCGGGCAATGTGCACGACAGCCTTGGCTATCCCTACCACGATTACAGTGCCTGGCTGATGGCCTTTGATCACAAGCTTGATTTTTTGTTTGAGCCAATTGAGTTTCCCGGATTCCGGTCAAACATTTGTGTTTATCCTTATCAATTTGAAAATAAAACAGCTCTGCTTGTTTTTCACAACCATATCGGGCCTTTGAAGAATTTCCCCAAATTGATGCTGTTCGATAAATGGGGTAAAATCCTTAAAAAAACCTTATTTCCTGAGTCGGACAAGACCCATCGAACTTTGATATCCTTACCGGATAATTCGGAGCATCCTTTTGTAATGGTTCATGAAGCAGGAATGCTGACATTATTGGATGATGAACTTGCAGTAACCGACAGCATCCATTCGGACCAGCGTTTTTATGAAAGAATTTTTCCCATGGACCTGAATGATGACGGTGAAAATGAATATGTGCTGCCAACCAGAGATAAAGGACTGCTCATCTATGATCATTCATTCAGGCATAAGGCTATGTTTGATTTTAAGGAAGAAAAAACTTACAATGGATCATTCCAGTTAATGGAACGGGGAAGTGAATCTCCATTGCTTTTTGTTCAGACGAATAAGAGTTATTATCTGCTAAGTTTCAGTTTTAATCACCTATATTATTTCAGGTATCTGATATATGCCGCCGTTTTCCTCTTCATCTGGCTTTTCATCCTCCTTATCCGAAAACTTCAGCTCATACAGCTTGAAAAGAAAAACCGCATCCGCAATGAGATCGTGCAGTTGCAACTGAAGAACATGAAAAACCAGATGAACCCGCATTTTACCTTTAACGTGTTCAATGCCATTGCTTCAAAGATCAGGAAAGAAAGTCCCCAAACTTATAAGGATTTCTTGCAGTTTTCAAAACTGATCCGAAATACCCTGGAGTCTTCGGACAAGATCACCCGCTCTTTATCGGAAGAGGTCAGCTACCTGGAAAGTTACCTGGAACTGGAAAAACTGCGCTTTCCCGATAAGTTTGATTATGCGATCAAAGTCGATGAGGGCATCGACACGAGCATGAAGGTTCCCAAGATGATCCTGCAAACCTATGTGGAAAATGCCATCAAACATGGCATCCGTCATAAAGAAGGAAAGGGGCACATCCTGATTTCCATCACCACCGATCAGAAAAACATCATCTTCAACATACAGGATGACGGGATTGGCAGGGCAAAAGCGAAAGAGCTATCCACTGATTCGACCGGTTTTGGGTTGCAGATCATGGACAGCTACTACAAGCTTTTCAATGAATATAACGAAGCCCGAATAACACACGAGATCATTGATCTTTATGATGATGCAGGTAAGCCGTCAGGTACAAAGGTGGTTGTGAGCATTCCTTTGAAATTTAGTTACCGGATTTGAGGAAATAACCCATTTCTTATATTTTCATTATCAAGTAGCTTTTTTAAAATCCCTTTATTCCTCAGTTTATCGAGATCTCTGCTAAATGCTTTTAAGAAGATTACCTGCATTTTTGATTGAGTTTCTCAATAATTCGTGACTCATCAACTGTTTCATTTCTGTCAGCTTCCAAAATCGCTGCTATCAGCCCATAATCTTCTTTCTCTTCTTCAGATAAAACTTTCGATTTTAAACCCATTTTCCTAAGAAGTTTTAACAAAAGATCAGTGTCTCCTTTATTGTCCGATGATACAAGTATAGCATCCATATCTTTTAGGTTTTTAACAAAGTTAAACAATTTCAAATTTTGCAATTACCGCCAAAATTTGCTAAGTTTACAACAAATCAATCTATCGGTATGAATATGGATCAGCTAACAGCCATCATCGTTGACGACGAAGCGGAAGCCATCGATAATCTGAAAGCACTCCTGCATGGTCATAAGCAGATAGAAATTATCGGTGCTTTCCAAAACCCGGAAAAAGCCATACATGAAATCCGGGACAGTGAACCGGAATTGCTTTTCCTGGATGTGCAGATGCCGGGTAAATCAGGTTTTGATGTTTTGAAAGAGATATCGGGCGGCTTGTACCAACCCATCGTGATCTTCACCACCGCCTATGAAAAATACGCCATAGAAGCCATCCGGCATGCCGCTTTTGATTTTTTATTGAAGCCCATCAGCGAAGATGAGCTGGCCAATACCCTGAACCGCATAGAAGCAAAACAGGAGCAACCGGATTATGACGAAAAACTGCAAAGCCTGTTTCACGCCATCGGCAAACCCAAACAACTGAAATTCAATACCAGCACGGGCTTTATCCTGATCGACCCAAGAGATATCCTTTACTGCCAGGCCAGCCGCAACTACTGTGAAATATTTTTAACTGACGGACGACGGGAAGTCGTAACGAAAAACATGAACCAGGTTGGAAAACTCCTGCCAAAAAATCAGTTTTTCAGGATCAGCAGATTTAATATCATTAATCTGAGTTTTCTAAAAAAAGTAGAAAGAAAAAACCATGAATGTATTTTGAGGTTCGACAGCGAAACGATCACACTTAAAGGTACTCTGAAAAATCTTAAAAGTCTGGAAGAAGAACTTAATCATTAGCATGCTTGGCCATACCTGTTTATTGTTTTGGTTGTGGCTAAAACCCGGTAAAATTTGACATCTACAAACAAATATAGTAGCTGGAATCCATGTCAAAATTATATCTGATGCTCAGGGTTCTGTATAATGTACCTGATTCGGTAATGATGGATGATGCCCGGATCTATGCCGGTTGGATCAGGGCGGAGTCTGATATAACAGGTGAATACACACGGCTTTTATATCCACTTGGGTGGAATGATTTTCCTATAGA
>CAZTAW010000215.1:0-5938 GCA_964611705.1 uncultured Bacteroidales bacterium | reverse complement strand
CCTTCTATTTCAATCGTTGCCATAGTATATTATTTATTTATTCTCTAAATGTTTCATTATCAAACTTTTCAATGATCTCAACCACGCTCATCCCCGTGTCGGGCAATACAAAATCAGGACAAAAATTAATTTCTTCCCTGGTCATATAGCGTTTGCAAATGAGCCATTTTTTGTCTTTTGATTCACAATAATCCGAAACATAAATAGTCTTATCTTCGTTGCTGGAAAGAAAATGCTTATGATTTATCAAAATACATTCCCGGTAGTTCGGACAAAAATAATCTTTCATAATCAAAGAGAAATAAACGCCTAAATTATTAAAAAAAGACATCCAAAAGCTTAAATGGGTTTGCAGGAAAGTTAATCTATAATGGTTTTAAATAACTAAGGATTAATTCATTAGTATTATTTACATGAATACCTATGTAACTATCAGAATAATTGATTGATTATCAAAAGATATAAAAGAATATTTTTTTATTAAACCTCAACAATTTCAAATTTATTGCTATCCATTTCCCCCAGACCATTTTCATAGGATTTTTGGAAAGTGGGAACATCCTCCGGGTAAAAACCGATCAATTCCGCTGCATACACATCCATTGCCAGGGGATCTGTTCCCGCCAGAATTTTATTGGGATTTACAATTTTGCTAGGGCCTCTTGGTCCATTATCTACAGAACATTCAATAGCATCAAAGATGCAAAGATCAGGCTTTCTGACCAGGCCCAGATCAGCAATACATTGTGAAAGATACCTGGGTTTCCCATAGGTATATTTGCCATCTGGCGAATGCATGTACCGATTGGTACCGGAAGTTGTAACACCCATTAAACCTTTAAGCATACCGCTGAAAACAGTTCCATTGTGATGTTTTGCAACAGGGATATTAATGCATACATCAACATTCATAAAATCATCAAAAACTTCTGCTTCTTTCATTGTCTTACCACCTTTTATTGCAACACTTCTTCTGCTTCCGGAATATTTGATCTCATTAATCAAGGGTTTAAGCTTTTCATAGTATTGGCTCTCTTTCCAATAATCCGACCTTACCGGTTTAAAAACAATGATTTCCGAAGCGCCGGCATCTTTGCATAATTTAATCATGCTGAGCACCACATCAGGATGGGTATAATTGCCGGCAGTCTTCCAGGGGGAATTAACCAGGAATCCAACAGAATTTCCGGGTCTTATAAATTTTTCAATGCCCCAATGCGCAGATATCAGCTTTTTAATATTTCCCATTGGATCATTGCCTGAAACCGAATAAATATTGACCGGATTTGACTGTGACTGTGCGCTAAGTATTTTTGGAAACAGCCTGACCCCAATGTAAGCCAAACCGCCTAAAGCAGCGGTTGATTTAATAAAAGTACGCCTGTTTATTTTTCTCATTACTTTATAATCCGCCTGAGGCGGACGAGGTTTAATTCCCCGCCCCCTGGGGCGTTTTTCAATATTCCATTTAATACTCCGCTGCTCTGCGGCGGGGTAGTTTATTTATCTAATTTTTTAATAGCATCCTCCCGACCGTAGAGAATCAAAAGATCATTTTCTTTAATGATATAATCTTCTTTGGGGAAACCAATATATTCCCAGTTTGGCTTTTCGATTCCCAATAATTTCACTTCGCATTTTTCCACATTACATTCTTTAACTTTTTTGCCATTAATCCAATCATCCTTTTTCACGTGCAATTCAGCAATCTGGAAATTATCACTTAGCTTGTGAAGAGCGGCATAATCTCTAATATTGAGTTTTGTAATTCTTCCCAATGTAATGTTAATTATTTTATCAAGCCATTTATCAATTGCACGGCTAGAAGTAATGATTATAAGAAACACAATTGAACCCAGTATTATAATAACGTTAAAATAAGCCGGCAATGCTTTTTCATCCTGATTTATAAATGTTAGTAACAGTGAAGCAATAACCGTCACAATACCGGCATTTCCCAAAAGCATGAGTACCAGGATTATTTTACGCCGCAACGGATGTTGTGTGATTTTTTCAGCTTCACTTGTAGTAAACCCGCAGCCGGTATAGGCTGATCTTGCCTGGAATTTTGCTGATTTTTGCGAAAGCCCGGTATTAACAAGGGCTGCAGTGGCTACTTTCGTGATAACAATGGAAAGAATAAGGATAAAGATAACTGATAATAAGGGAACCATAAACTTATTAATTTGATTTAAGTATTCAAATGTACCAAAATAATTCTAAAAAGAAACCAAACCGGGAACAGATTGTTCCATGCATATTTAATCAAATTTTAAAGATTTTCTCGATATGAACGTTGTTTTCAGTTTTTATCTTTATAAAATAAATCCCGGGTGATAAGCCTGATAAATTGATCTTGCGGATATGTCCGCCATTTGGGATATAGGACCGCATCAGGGCAGGTTGCCCGAAAGAATCACTTATCATTATCTCAACTTCCGAATCAGAATATGTATAAATATTGATTTCCTGAACTACGGGATTCGGAAATATTTTAAAATTATAATCAATTTGTTTATGAAGACCTGAACCGGTATATACGCAAAAATTTTCCGGTAAAACAACATCAGGAACAGCGCATAGCCGGCCTTTATATTCGTTTTGCAAGGTACCGGGTTCAAGCAGCAAAACATAATCCACAGCAATATCAACATCACATTGATAATGGGTCTGCTCTGCCTTTGAAACATAGGTTTCTGCATTAACCTGCGGGTCAACCGGTACATATCCATCCCAGTTTACATTTATCAGTGCTTCAGTACCATTTATGTGAAATGTATTATTGTTACCACCATTAAAAGTTATATTCTGAATATCCCTATCAGAATTCACCGTCAGGGAAGAAGCATAAAACCGCAAATCTTCGGGTAAATCACCTGATAAAGTAATTGTTAAAACATTTCCCGAAAGATTTGTTTGAATATTCAATTGATCATTTACCAGCAGATAATCATAAACCTCTTCAGCAGTGGCCATCCAGATGTTGTCAGCGCCTTGTTTTCCATAATTCTGTGCCGTATAAACTATGAAATCCTTAAACTCTTCAAAGGGAAGGTTCCAGCTTGTAATCATATGTGAAAACATAGCTGCCCAAAGGTTGACGCCATTGGTACTTTGGCTGGCCAGATCGTCAACAAACACATTAAGCTCGTCATGGTTTTCAATAACAGTCCTTCCCATATTTAAGGATTCCCAGTTACTGAAAGTATTAACATCCAGTGAGGGTGTTCCAAAAGACTGCACTTTCATCGTCATATCGTAACCTTCGGCAAATGCAACGGGATCGTAATTGGGATCACCAAAAGGATTGATCAGTACTTTCATTTCAGGGCCTCCCTCACAGGCTTCCTTCATTTTTCTTTTTACATAACAATGGTTCTTTCTTACTGCGCAATAGTAATCGCTCGGGTGCGAATCATTCAATCCATGATTATACACAGTCCAACCCGAATCGTACATCTGTATCAATTCAGGCCATTTAACTGCAATTGAGCCGGAGGCCGGGTCATGAATATCCGTGGTATCATACGCCGAAAACGAATAAATTGCAGCACCCATTTTAAAGCTGATATCATTACCGCAGCCATCGGTGTAATCATAACCCGGGCTGGTAAAGTTGTTTCCGTTGTGGGTGTACTCACCTCCCTCAAGCAGCGGAAAGGCATGTGTATAAATATCCTGATTTCCATCGTCGAGGTGCAGACTTAAGGCAAAATCCTTGTTGTATTTCAAAGAAGTTTTCTCAACCGTCATTTCGTCGGGAGTATAGCTAAAAGTTACCTGAACTGATAAAATATCCTTTCGCTGTGCATTTGCATAAAATGCTGCGATAACAAAGAATGAAACAAATAATAATTTCCTCATGTTCATTTTTCAATTACCGGAAGTGAAAAGCAAAATTTACTTCCCTTGTTTTCAATACTCTTTACCCATATATTACCATTCATAAGGCGTAAATATTCCTTGCACATTAGCAATCTGGCCCCGGACATATCCCATCGCACACCCGACTGTAAAAAATTAAAAACAATACTATGATTCTACAACAGTTTTTCATATGCATGACAAAGTTGTAAAAATAAAACTATTATGATAACTTTACAATTCTGACTGAATATAAATTAATCAGCAAATAATTCCGTGCATCTTTACTTTAAAACAACAGAAAAAATTTTACTGTAACCTATTACCTAACAGCATATTAATTTTTCTGCTGTATGGAACCCTATTTTATACCGATTCGGAACAGGTTTGCAATGATTGACCTTATGCTCCTATCTGTATAACTGTATCTAACAAAAAATGCAAAGCAAATGGCCAGTGGTCATGAAAACTACACCATTACTGACACATTTACTTTTCTTGATTATGTGATCGGTATTTTTACGGGTATTGTAACCATTCAACCCAAAACAGTGCGTGTGACGTATTAGGCGCTTAGGCTACAAAACTAACCAACATGTTATTAGTTTTACAAATTGCTGGAATTCACTTCCCGCTTAGCGGTTTTAATTTTCAAATTTGCTCATTTTCAAATTTTCTCCCAAGGAGTCCTTCGGACAAATTAATATAGCTTCTTCCGGATTAGATTTTATCAAGTTGCCTGTTTGAAAAACATAAGTTTAGCAGGCAACATTTTTTATGTCCTTGTATACCAATTGCAAATCAAATTGCGCTTAAAGTCTACCGAAACCTTCGGTATTACTTTTTGCAATGGTTAACACCGATACGTATTGATTTGCTTTTTCGGAATTTTTCACGAAATTTGCCTAAACACTTTGCATTATGAATAATATAAATTATGTATTTCCGAATGACAAATCAAAAAAATTAAAAGACTATGATCCCTCACTGCAAGTTAAATTCGAGACGAAAAAAGAAGCCAACAAGCATTTAAAAAAGGGCATACAGAAATTAAGTGACTTGCAGGAAAAGCTTTACGCCTTCGATCAATATGCTTTACTGATCGTTTTCCAGGCCATGGATGCAGCCGGAAAAGATGGCACCATTAAACACGTGATGTCAGGGGTAAACCCACAAGGATGCCGGGTCGTCAGCTTCAAAGCGCCTTCTTCTGTTGAGCTGAACCACGACTATCTCTGGCGTTGTATGAAAGAATTGCCCCAAAGGGGAAAAATCGGGATATTCAACAGGTCATACTACGAAGAGGTGCTGGTTGCCCGTGTTCACTCCGATATTCTCATCCATAAACAAAAAATACCAGGAATTAATAAGGATAGTGATATTACTGAGGATTTCTGGCAAACCCGTTTCAGGGATATCAATAATTTCGAAAAATATCTCCGCAACAACGGTACTCATGTGCTCAAATTTTTCCTGAATGTGTCAAAGGAAGAACAGAAAAATCGTTTTTTGAAAAGAATTGATAGACCATCTAAAAACTGGAAAATATCCATTAATGATTATCATGAAAGAAAATACTGGGATAATTATATGTTTAGCTATGAGCAGATGTTATTGCACACATCCACTGAACATGCACCCTGGTATGTAATTCCTGCCAACTATAAATGGTACATGCGCGCAATGGTTTGCGACATAATCGTTTCAAAGCTCGAATCATTTAATGTGCATTTTCCTGTAGTATCGGAAGAACAAAAGAAAAATATTATAAAAGCCCGTGATCTACTCATAAATGAGGAATAAAAAGCAACAGGCAACGTTTAACCGTAAAACAAAGAACTTTGGCACTGGATATTTACACAAAGAAAAAACGTTGGAAATTTGCCCTCTTTACAGCCGCAGTATTGATTGTTGGCGCCTCGCTGTGGTATACAAATATCATTGTAAATAAATTTGCCCGCGACGAAAGAAGCGATGTAAAAATATGGGCCGATGCCATCCAGCGTAAGGCCGAACTTGTAAAATACACCGAGGAATTTTTTGATGAAATCAAAAAGGAAGAAAGAAAAAGGGC
>CAZTAW010000214.1:0-5943 GCA_964611705.1 uncultured Bacteroidales bacterium | reverse complement strand
GGTGGATACGGACTGGCTCAGTTGTTCACACCTCCGCAATATCCGGTAACCATTACTAAGGTACGCTGGTGGTATAGCTCAGGTACGGGACAGGAAGAAGTTTACGTACTCACAGGCGACGGCGCTGAAATACTCGGCGGACCATACATGTTCGAAGATCCGGGTGCTGCCGGTTCATGGGTAGAACAGGATACCGACCCGATCAGCATTACCGAAGGTAACTTTATGATCGCTACCATTAATACCGATGCAGACGGACCATACGTAGGTGTTGATGACAGCTACTATGACGGAACACTGTATTACGGTACAATCGGTGACTGGACAGAATTGAGCGAACTGGGTGATTACTATTACATCGGTAGCCACGAAACCTATGTTGAATGGGAAGTTGGCGACAATGTGGTAGCAAACTCAGAAGCTACAGCACCGGCCCCGAATGCCAATTCACGGGTTGATGCTTCAAGCATTGCACTAAATGGTGTTAAAGGTGATGGTACTGACGATCATCAGAGAGACCTGATCGGATTCGATATTTACAGATCACATAATATGGGCGATTACATGAAGCTTAATGACGAGCCTGTACCCGAAGCACCATATTATGATACAACCATCACAACAGGTGGTGACTATTGCTATTACATCGTAGCACTGTATGACCAATGCGAAGGCTACTCAGATACAATTTGTATTGTAAGTACAGTGGGTATGGAAGATGTATTCGGCGATCAGTCCATTGCTGTATATCCGAATCCTGCTCAGGATCTGATCAATGTTGAATCTACTTACGATATCAGCAAAATAACTGTTATGAACTATGTAGGACAAACAGTTGAAGTAATGAAAGTTGTAGAAGATGCAATATTGCTAATCAACACCGCTTCTTATGAAGAAGGAGTGTACTTCCTGAAAATAGAAACTGACGAAGGTGTTCTCACCAAGAAAGTTACTATTGCACGATAATCAATAAAAGATAATAAATTCAAAACCCCTGCCGGTTGGTGGGGGTTTTTTCGTGAAACTCAAATTTCAAGAACGAAGTGAATTGAAATTTGCAAGTTGAACCAACTTAGCGAAGCGATCTAATGAACGAAGTGAATAATCCCGATAGCATAATGTGTCGGGATTTTTTATTTTTGCATTTCAATATATTTCGGATGTTTTCATTGAGCAATATATCGGTACAGTTTACAGGTGACTATATCCTGAATGAGGTTTCTTTTCTGATAAACAAGCGTGACCGGATTGGGCTTGTTGGAAAAAACGGCACAGGGAAAAGCACCCTTTGCAAGGTACTGAAAGGAACAATAAAACCCGAAACCGGAGAACTATCAATTCCCAGTGATGCCAGCATTGGTTATTTACCACAGGAGCTCAGGATTGAAAGCAACAGGACTGTTATTGAAGAAGCTATACAGGCATTTGAAAAAATATTGAAATGGAAGGAAAATTTGAAAAGTATCGCGAAAAAGATATGTGAAAGCGAAGATTATGAATCCCAACATTACCTAAATCAGATAAAAAGATACAATGATCTCAATGAGAAAATAGTAATGGCCGGTGGTCACCAGATTGAAGCTGATACGGAGAAAATACTTAATGGCCTGGGTTTCAAAAGAAGCGACTTTAAAAGAAATATTAACGAATTCAGCTATGGATGGCAAATGCGTGTTGAAATTGCCAAGATCCTTTTACAAAATCCCGAACTTGTGTTACTTGATGAGCCAACCAATCATCTTGATATAGAATCTATACAATGGCTGGAAGAATTTCTTGAAACTTATCCGGGCGCGGTAATAATCGTTTCACACGACAGAGCATTATTGGATAATATAACCAACCGGACCATCGAAATAAGCCAGGGTAATATATACGATTACAAGGCTTCCTATTCGGATTATCTGCAAATGCGTGAAGAACGCCTTGAGAAACAAATTGCCGCTTATAACAATCAGCAAAACCAGGTCAGGCAAATCGAACGGTTTATCGAGCGGTTCAGATACAAAAACACAAAGGCAAAACAGGTGCAGTCCAAAATAAAGATGCTCGAAAAAATGGACAAGGTTGAAATTGATGAACCGGATCACAGTTCCATCCATTTCTCGTTTCCGGGTGCACCTTCCTCAGGAAAAATTGTTGTTGAAACCAAAGGTATAGAAAAATCATACGGTAGGGAGGCAATTCTTGAGAACATTGATTTTGTTGCTTTGCGCGGCGACAGAATTGCATTTGTCGGCAGGAACGGGGAAGGAAAAACTACTTTTTCAAAAATTTTAACAGGTAATCTAAGTTATAAAGGTCAACTCAAAATAGGACATAATGTTTTGATCGGTTATTATGCGCAAAACCAGGGTGAGATGCTCGATCCGTCGAAAACAGTCTTTCAGACCATTGATGATATTGCAGCAGGGGATGTGCGAACAAAAATCAGGGGAATATTGGGAAGTTTCCTGTTTAGTGAAGAAGATATAGAAAAAAAGGTTTCCATTTTATCAGGAGGTGAGAAAGCACGTTTATCTCTCGCAAAATTATTGCTGTCACCAGTCAATATGCTGGTATTGGATGAGCCCACCAACCATTTGGATATGTCTTCCAAAGATATATTGAAGAATGCCCTGCTGCAATTCAAGGGCACTCTGATCATAGTTTCACACGACAGGGATTTTCTGCAAGGCCTCACCAAAAAAGTTTATGAGTTTAAAAAAAAGGGAATCAAGGAATATATCGGAGATGTTTATGATTTCATCAGGATCAGAAAACTGAAAAACCTGACAGAGCTGAATAAAGCTGTGAAGCAAAAACTCTCCAAACCGAATCAGGAAAAATCAGAGGGCAAGATCAAATGGGAGCAAAAGAAAGAATTCAACAGTAAAATCCGCAAGCTTGAAAAAAAAATTCGCCAAAGCGAAGAAAGTATTGAAGAACTAGAAAACAAAATCGGCGGGATGGATGAAGTTTTATCCAATCCTGATAAGAATAAAGAATTGATGAACTCACAGGACCTGTATAATGATTACAGCCAGCTTAAACAAATGCTTGATCTGGAAATGGAAAACTGGGAAAAGCTTCAGAATGAGCTTGATTCGATGAAAGAGAGCAAAGACCACTGATCCTGATTATTAGTTTGTTCGCTTCATCAGGTTTTTGGTATAATTTGCCAATATATTTTTCTTTTCGGGAGTAACCTGTACTTTATCTAAAAACATAAGCGACTGTTCCGAATGTTTATTGATTTCGTTTTTGGTTATTTGCTTTATGCCGAGCGATTGAAACATTTCTTTTACGGAACTGACCTTTTCCTGGTCAGATAAAGTTTTGTGATGATAAAGATAAATAAGTTCTTTCTTGCTTTTTGCATCGGATAATTCGAGCGCCTTCAGAAATAAAAAGGTTTTTTTGCCGCTAACAATATCGCCTCCTATTGTTTTTCCAAACTCATGGTTATCTGCAAAAACATCAAGCAGATCATCCATTAACTGAAAAGCGATACCCATTTGTTCGCCAAAATGGTAAAGATTTTTGCAATCCTCATCAGAACCTCCGCCAATTAGCCCTCCTATTTGCAGGCTTGCAGCCATCAGAACTGCAGTTTTTAAACGGATCATTTCTTTATATTCATCAATGTGAACAACATCCGGATTTTCAAAATTCATGTCGTATTGCTGTCCCTCACATACTTCTATTGCTGTTTGGGTAAATATATCAATTACATTTTTCAGCAATGCGGGAGGAGTTTTCGCGATATATTGATATGCAAGGGCAAACATGGTGTCTCCCGATAATATTGCAGTATTGGGATTCCATTTTTCATGCACGGTGGTATTTCCGCGACGGAGGGGGGCTGAATCCATGATATCATCATGCAGCAGTGTAAAATTGTGAAATACTTCAATGCCAATAGCAGCCGGCAATGCTTCACTGTGATCATCTTTAAAAAGATAGCATGCAAGCAAAGCTAAAACAGGACGTATTCTTTTACCTCCAAGTGAAAGGATGTATGAAACAGGTTCATATAATTCTCGTGGTTCGAGATCGAAGTTTTCTTTTCGCAGGGATTTGATAAACTCTTCCCTGAAATATACAACTGATTTCATCCTAAATTTTTTGTTTCAAAAGATTGAGAAGATAATCTCCATAACCGCTTTTCAGCAGGGCTTCTGCAAGCTTTTTAAGTTGCTTTTTACCAATAAACCCTCTACGATAGGCAATTTCTTCAATACAACCAATTTTCAGACCCTGCCTGCTTTCGATAACTTCTACAAACTGTGATGCCTGCAGAAGGGAATTGAAAGTACCCGTGTCGAGCCAGGCTGTACCACGGCTCAGGATGCCCACCTTGAGCTTTCCTTCTTTAAGGTAATGCTTGTTCACATCGGTTATTTCATATTCACCTCTTGCGCTTGGCTTGATGTTTTTTGCAACTTCAACAACCGAATTATCATAAAAATACAATCCGGGTACAGCAAAATTGGATTTTGGTTTTTTGGGTTTCTCCTCTATTGAAATGGCTTTGTTGTTCTCATCAAATTCAACAACACCGTATCTTTCAGGGTCGGTAACATGGTAAGCAAAAACAATACCTCCTTCAGGATTACTGTTTTCCTGAAGCAATTCCTGCAAGCCGCTTCCGTAAAAAATATTATCCCCAAGGATAAGAGCAACTTTATCATTACCGATAAACTCTTCACCAATTACAAATGCCTGTGCCAATCCGCTGGGAACGGCCTGTTCGGCATAGCTGAATTGACAACCAAGATTACTGCCATCATCAAGGAGGGTTTCAAATTTTGGCAAATCGTGAGGTGTGCTGATGATCAGTATTTCGCGTATTCCTGCCATCATTAAAATTGACAGGGGGTAATAGATCATCGGTTTATCATAAATCGGCATAAGTTGTTTGCTAACTGCAAGAGTTAATGGGTGTAGACGTGTACCGGCTCCCCCTGCGAGAATAATTCCTTTCATAATTTTTTTGAGTTTTATTTAAAGGATAAAATTACGAATATTTACTAAGCTGAACCCCGGGTATCAATTTCTTCTATTTCCAGTTCATCGCGGTCAATATCTTCTTCTTCATCAAATATCTCAAGCAACGGTTCCCTGAATCGTTTCGTTGTTAACCATTTATCTAAACTTAACAAGAGAGAAGGCAGCACAAATAAATTCGAGAGTAATGCGATTAGCAGTGTAAATGAGATGAGATAACCCAGTGCTTCGGTTCCACCAAATGAGGAAAGCGTAAATATGATAAACCCAAAGAAGAGAACTACCGATGAATAGATCATACTGTAACCGGTTTCTCTGAGCGCGAGTATTACGGATTCTTTAATGTTCCAGTTGGTGAATTTCAATTGCAGCCTGTATCTTGAGAGAAAATGTATGGCATTATCAACCGATATTCCCAAAGCAATGCTAAATATCAGTATGGTTGATGGTTTAATTGAGATTGCCAGGTACCCCATTAAACCTGCGGTCATGATCTGTGGTATAAGGTTAGGAACAAGTGAAATCCCGATCATCCTGGGAGATGAAAACAATAAGGCCATTAAAATTGAAATCACGATCAATGCAAGTATAAGGCTTGTAAACAGGTTTTTTACCAGGTAATTGGTCCCTTTCAGAAATACAACACTGGTTCCCGTCATGTCCACATTGTATTTGTCGGGAGGGAAAATTTTATCAATATCAGGTTTTAACTTTTCTTTAATTCTTGCAATATCATGTGTTCCGATGTTTTTCATCTGAACGCTGATACGGGTTGTTTGTAAATTCGTATCAACAAAATTATCAATAATGGTTTTCTTGTTTTTGGTTCGTTTTGGCATGTAATCAATCATGAAATTTAATTCATTTCGGTTTGGAATGCCATAAAATTTTGCATTTCCCCCATAAAAGGCCTGTTTGGCAGATTTAATCACTTCCGCTATCGAAAGCGGTTTC
>CAZTAW010000213.1:0-5947 GCA_964611705.1 uncultured Bacteroidales bacterium | reverse complement strand
ACTCTGGGATATTGCCAAACTCTATGATAATACAACGGTTTCTCAAATCAAGCGATTAAACAACATTTCAAACAGCCGCAAACTCAAGCCGGGCCGGAAATTAAAAATTGCGGTTATCGGATAAAATGAAGCAGTTAAAAATATTTATTTATCTTTATTCGTTGAACACATAAACGAACATATTAATACCAAATCCATATTATAATGAGAAAAAATGTTGTCAGTATGCTGAGCCTGATCTTTTTACTTTTTTCAGGTATGTTGTTTTTTTATTCTTGTGACTTGGAAAAAGAGGAGTTACCCAACTCAAAAGGTAAATCTTCAGAAATTTTGGTTATCTCGAATAATAAAAGACAGTGGAAATCAGATCTTGGAGATAGTATCATGAATTTCTTTTACCAGGATGTTCCCGGACTCCCTCAATCTGAACCTATGTTTACGCTTGTTAATATTCCACAGGAAGCATTCAAGGAAATGTACAAGAGCTATCGCAATATCTTTATTGTCAATATTGACAAATCACTTAAAGAGTCCATCTTTGAGGCCCGTAAAGATTTGTGGGCAAAAACGCAGCAAGTGATCAAAATATCAGCACCCGATAAAGAAAGTTTCCTCGCTGAGTTCAATAAAACAAAAGATCATATAATGGATCTCTATCTGAAAACCGAAAGAAGAAGAATTCAGAAAGCTTTCAGGTCCGTTATGGCGGGCAAGATTACATCAGAGCTAAAAAAGAATTTTGGTATTCGTCTTATTATTCCAAGCGGTTTTAATATTTCCAAAGCAAATAAGGATTTCATGTGGATTCGCAAGGAAACACTAACTTACAGCCAGGGATTGATCATTTATTGGGAAAAATATAAGGATACCAATCAATTCAATCCGGGTTATATCATCCAAAAAAGAAATAACATCACAAGACGTTTTATTCCCGGTCCGGCTGATAGTTCATATATGACTACATCCGATCAGTATATTGCACCTTCGTTTGAGGAGATCACGCTAAACGATAAATATGCCGTTGATACACGCGGACTATGGAAGGTAGAAAACGATTTCATGGGTGGCCCATTTGTAAGCTATACAATGGTTCATGAAAACGGAGATAAATTATTAACCATTGATGCCTATGTTTATGCGCCAAGTGAAGAAAAACGTGATCTTTTGCGCCAACTTGACGCTATATTGAATTCGATAAAATTTGTAAAACAAGAATAAGTAAATTGGCATGCACGGAATCACATTAAGGAGAAACCAAACAGATTTTACTCCTTTTCATAGGTTATTACGATCCAGCCAAAAGCAGTTTTTTCCCGGTTAACAATTTTGCCATTAGCGAATTTACCGATCTTGACAGAATCCTTTGTTGTATAATCATCCAGCTTAACGTTGATTATTTCTGTAGTTTTATTTAATGACCATTTACCGGGAAAAGTCCCATCCTCTGAAATAATATTCATGGTCGTATCTGCAAAAAACTCAAGGGAAAGCTTTTTTTGTTCATCAATACTTTTTTTGATTGCTTTCGAATCAAGACCTGTAGTATCAGCATTCAGAGCAACATTTTCAACCACCCAAACACCTACTATTTTATTGCCGGCATCAGAGCAAGCTGCAAGCATTGCTATCAGGAATACTGCAAAAACTGCCAGTGATTTTATTTTTTTCATAATCCTTGTATTTTTTAACGACGTAAAATTACATAATTTAAAGCAGCTCACTTAAAATCTCACTTTTTTTTATTCCACTGATTAGCTGATTTTTACAAAATCAATTTGAAATATTTCATGAAAGTAATAAGGATGATCCTTTTGAAGGGATCATCTTTTATCAATATTCAGTTTGAATTTTATTCCTTGCTGATCTTTGGCATTGTATTGCTTACACTTGCCATATGGAGATACAGAAAAGTTTCCTTACATCAGAGCCCGAACACGGATGAACAAACATCTTGTGGTAAAGCAATTTTGTGCTCAACATAGAGGGTATCATTCACTGTAAATTCATGGCTTTTCCATTCGCCGTCAATGTAAATACCTATTTCATAAGTTTCCCCGATTTCCACACCACATAGCTCACCTTTCCCTTCATCGAGTTCAAACCATCTGTAACAATCATCATCCCATTTTTTAACCCAATAGCTTAGCGTCGGCAATATAATAAAGTTCGGATTACTTGGACAATAGGCTGATATATCAACTTCTACGGTTTCTCCCATTTGTTCTGCATAGAAATGAACATACAGCTCATCCGGTGCACAAAGGTTTTCAACATAATAATATTCTTCTTCTGTATAAATCTTCGAGCAATTGTCAGCGAAATATATATCCACTTCAATTCCACCGGGTGCATTGTATAATCTTACAGGATCATTTTCACAGCCATACATGTATGTATCCCACATCAGGGTATTGTTGAAATCGTTCCTTACTTCGGTTCTCCACCAATAACATGGACAGTAATATTGCTCGCTGATAAAATTAATGATCAATCCTTCAGGACATATCCATTCCCACCACCAGTCCCAGTTCCACCATGACAGATGCCACATCTCAGTTGTAATGGAATATTCACCTCCCTGCATCTCAATGGTATCGGTTGTTTCATAATCCCACTCGCCGTTTTCTATGTTGTAACTCCAGATGGGCAAAGTATCTCCTTCTGCAACCCCACCATCGGTATATGGATTATATGTCATTTCAGGGATTTTCATTTGTAGCTCCAGAGGATGAACCAAAACTGTATCAGCGTAATTAGCATTTTCATCATATATCTCGAGCGCGATAAATCCTCCTGAAAAGAAAAATACCTGCTGGTAAGAACCATCCTGCATTTGCACATTGGCCATTAATCCACCGGGAAAAGCACTTAGCGACTGATCTTCCATATTGCTGAAATGAATAAAATCAATGGTTAACTGACCACTGAGCGGATATTCCGATTCTGTTTTTAAAATCGTTCCGGCTTTTATCGTCAGCTTGGCCATGCCATTGGGCGTAGTAACCACAATATCCTCCTGAACTTCACCATTTGGATCGGCAAATCCGCTGTTATCAACAATCCTTGAAACACCATTGGGTGGATCATCCAAATTAACCATGCGTACTTCAAAAACCATTTTTTCTTTTGATCTAACCTCAATTAATTTGCTTGTAGTAAGATAACCTGCTTTATTAGCAATAACAGTAAATTTAACAGGACTCTGAGGTGTAGGGTTGAAAGAAGGATCGAGAGCGAGCTCAACAAAACCATGTGTTGATTTATATGTTTCCTTTTGAACTCCTGAAACATCAATAATGGCTTCGGCATGTTCACCTCCTAAATGCACCGCCACGCGTTCATCGTTTCCTTTTCCGATGAGTTCACCGCTTTTGGCATCAATAAACTTAATTGAAAAAGTTGTTTCTATAAGGTCATAGTCTACAATAACCTCAACGCCATCTGTTGGATTTGTTACTTTTTTACATGAAGGCAATGTAAAAACAAATCCGATGATTAAAAGTAATATAAGTTTAAAATATTTCATAGTTTTAGTTTTTCATTATTAATAAATCCTAAAAGAAAGTTGGATGGTTATAACCGGATAAAGGAAAAAACCACTGATATTATCTTCAATTGTTTTTTCATTTTTGGGATTGGCTGTTGGTGCAATCATGCCATCCGCTTCAAGTTCTACTTTGGGTTTGCCATGATACAGCGCGCCGAATTCTATATTAAAACCAACAAGGTTTTCATATGAGATAGCCCTGCCAAAACCCAAACCCAAATAGGGTCCAAAACGATTGGGTTCAAGGTTGATCTTAATATTGCCAAGACGTTCCGGTGAAACATAAAGGGTTCCTACCTGAAAGCCGTTCGTTGGAGAAGCTGAAACGGATTCCTTCGAAACATTGTAGAAACCGCCCGCCGTTAAATGAATAATGTTGGCAAAATACCAATCGAATAAAAGCGAAACGGCACCCACTTTGAACCTGGCATTGGCATCAACATCAAGATTGTCATAAACTGTTTTGTAGTTATACGTGAAATAATTGCCGGCCAACCTAATACTGAATTTTTCACCAAATGATTTGATCATTTCAAGGCCCGGCCCGAAAGTTGTCAGCTTGGGAGAAATAGCCCATCCTGATTCCCGGTAATTCTTTGTTGGAGATTTGCCTGCATTCGCCATTTGTTGAGAAACTACTCCTATGGGTAGTATGAGCAGGCACACTAATATGATTTTGTTTACGTTTGATTTCATTATTAAAAAGATTAATATGTAAAGGTATATCACAATTAACTCACAAACAAATATACAATAATTTTAAGCGAAATTCAATCATTATGAATATTAACAATTGATTAACAGCAACCAAACCGCTAAAAATTTTTGTAAAGGTATTGTTAAACTTTCATAACTTTATTGCTGAATACCAAATCAAACAATATGAAAACAAAAAAAGCAGCCAGGCTTGTTACTTCAGGAATCATTATATTGTTTCTGATCTTTTTCTCCACATGCAAGGAAGAGGAAAAAGCAGATCCCTGCGAAGCAACCATTGCCCCTGAAAAAACAATTCATCTTAATGTAACTGTTTATGTTAAACCATCAACCGGAGGCCCCAAAACAGATGAATTTGTTACAGTTCGTTTTGAGAGACATCCCTGCGGTGCTTCAGCAGCAGAGATTTATACAACTCAAGGAAACACCGATGCCGATGGAAAACTGGTTTGCAACCAGGTAAGCATCATGCTGAAAAATACAGTTGATGATGCCTTTGTTACTGCAACTGCGCCAAATCTGAATTCTTCCGTAAAATACAGCAACCGAACTTTTCATTACGACGATTTTGATGATGGAGAAGTAAAAACAGTTGAAATGATCATACACCAGGGTGCAGATTAATAAAAAAAAGGGTTTATACGCTGTGTACAAACCCTTCTATATTATTTTCAATACTTTTATTCGTCCAGAAATCGTTTTTCCTGTTCCTGATAACCAAAGCTAAAACGCATAATTCCCATAACCAGTGAAACGGTTGGGTCATCTTTTTTAAACAATGATGGAAGATCACGTAAAGCAAATCCCACTTCCCATGAGGACTTTTCGTCGTTAATTGGTCTGAAAGTTGCCCCAAAAGGAAGGTCCCATCCATATTGGCCGCCTGCTGTAAATCCCATTGACAATTGAACCCAATTAGCAGGATCATATCTTGTTCCCAAACCAAAAATAGGTTGCTTGTAAGCACCGGGCACATCATTTTTTATGGCATAATAAAAATCAGTACCTACTTCCCATTGTTCATCTAAACGATAGCTGGCGCCAGCTCTGAGGTTTGTAGGCAAGCTTACTTTCTTATCAGGAAGTCCTTCCCATTCTCCAACATTGGTATTATCCGAAATAACATCTCCTGCCTCTCCGAAAATATTATAGCTGCTTATTCCTGCAGAACGGATCTCATCAATATCCGGGTTTGTTCCATCATAAACATTACCATCCCATTTTATACTACCTATGTCGTTAACTGCAAGACCAATCTTTAACTTTTGCTGTATTAAAAAAGTAAATCCAAGATCGAACGCAAAACCTGTTCCTGCAATTTTTAATCCTTCGCCTTCCATTTGGGAAGGGGTTTCATTATCACCATAATCCACTTCATAAAACGGGCAAAGTGCCTGATAGCCCGTTGCAGTTGTGCTATTAGGTATATCTACATAAACCGAACCGTATCCCTGCAGATATTTCAGGGCAACACCCCCATACCATTTAAAATCATCATTATCTACGATGGCCCTACCATAACCCATTATAAATTCATTATACCAGATATGTTCTAGGTGTGATTCATGATATAGAAAAGAGGTGCTTTTAGGATCTATTGCTTTTCCATAAACACCCTCATCATCAATCCTTTTATCAAAATAAGTTGAATCATTATAGCCTAAGAATAAAAATGCTGCTGCT
>CAZTAW010000212.1:0-5950 GCA_964611705.1 uncultured Bacteroidales bacterium | reverse complement strand
ATTAAAAGTGGCCTGATATAAAGTGAAGCACCTGTTCCATAAGGCGGAATATATTTGGCATTCATTCTCACTGCTGTAGTGATCGCTTTGAAAAACAACTCGTCAGGTACTTTGGCCATGCAGATGCCCTCAGCAGAACGTTGCATACGCTTGCAGTTTTCTTCCCACCTGAATATTCTCACTTTGCCATCTTTTCCCCTGAAGGCTTTCATGCCTTCAAAAGCTTCCTGCCCGTAATGCAGGCAGGTGGCAGCCATGTGCATGTTAATGTATTCGGAAGATGAAATCTCCAGTTCTCCCCATTCTCCATTCCGGTGATAGGAACGAACATTGTAATCTGTTTTGAAATACCCGAAAGGTAGTTTTCGCCAGTCAATATTTTCCATATCCTTTTATATTTAAGTTAATCCAATGTTTCTTACCCCGCTAAAATAAATATTTTTTTTGAATCACGATTTGAAAATGGTTCTAAATAAGTCTGGTGTTTTGAATGTATTGAAAACCAAACAGAATAGACAGTGAAGACTTCCTGGTTTAAAACTTTATTCCAATGCCTGTGATAAGGTAAGTTTCTTTCAGTCCATTGTTCCAAGCCCATTTTTTCTTTAAGATGACGAATGATTCGGAATATGCAAAAAAGAGATGATGGAGGTAATAAACAGAAACTATCAATACAAAAATCATTACTACTTTTGTATTGATAGCCTTTAATATTCAGGTAAATCATTGGAATGAGCAAACGAAAATTAAAAAGGAGATTTGTAAGCTATAGTATCATGCTCATAATTATTTTGGTAACCCTTGAATTCTCGCCTTATCTGGTTTCCCCCGTTTTGCTAAAAAAATCTTTTTCAAGAAAAGAGTTGAGAAATGAATTGCTTGAAACCTCTGAATCTAATAATAAACCAAACAAAGGTGCTCAAATTGAAGCTAAAAATACCAACTACCTAAGCGACCATATCCTCCATCCCTACCTCGGGTTTGTTGGTATACCTGCTGAAGGTTATAACGAGTTTTGTTTCCCGGGACACAGCCCTATTGTCAAGCATTCCAAAGACACAATAAATATTTGCCTGATGGGTGGTTCTGTTACCAAGCAGCTATACAGATTTTCCAGGGCGCGATTAATCAATGATTTAAAGAAAAGCAGCATTTTCAAGGATAAAGAATTCAGAATTATTGTTTTTGCATTGGGAGGCTTTAAGCAACCTCAACAATTGATAGCGCTGAATTATTTTATGTCTCTCGGTGCCGAATATGATATCGTGATCAATCTTGACGGATTTAACGAGGTGGTATTGCCATTTAGCGACAACTTACCTTTTGGTACTTTTCCAAGTTATCCGCGCCACTGGAATTTATTTGCCGGAAAACATTTCAGTCAGAAAACATTGTTACTTCTTGCCAAACAGGCTGAAACAAAAAACAGGAAAATCAGGCAAAGAAGAGGATTTTCCAAATCCCCGTGGAAGCATAGCAATTTGTGTTTATTATTCTGGAAAGTTCTGGACAATAAACGCAAATCAGAACTGAATGAAATTGATCAGCAATTAAGGGAGGCGAGAAAACAAAAGCAAAAAGACTACCAAACCACAGGCCCTCCCTATCAATTCAATGATACAGCAAGCTTTTTCAATCAGCAAGCCGAACTATGGCAACAGGCTTCAAAACAGATCAATCAATTGGCTCACTCGGCAGGTTTCGGATATTTTCACTTTTTACAACCCAATCAATATGTACCCGGTTCAAAAGAACTTACAAAAGAAGAATTGGAAATCGCATATGTTCAAGGGCCTTTTGCTTACAAAAAAGCTGTAACAAATGCTTATCCTTTTTTAATAGAGAAAGGCAGAGCGTTAAAATTGGATGAGGTGAATTTCACTGATCTTACAATGATGTTTAAAAACACCCAGGGAACCGTGTATAGCGACAAATGCTGCCACTTTAATCAAAAGGGTTACGATATGATCGCCGATTCAATCGCCAAAGTAATTATTGATTATTATTCGAAGCAAGGCAAGGATTTGTAAATTTACAGCTTATTTGATATTACAATGAAAGAATTAATACCCAAAGAAATCTCAAAAAAACAAGCTTCGGACACAGGAATGGCAGCCACCCTGATTTTTTTGCTGATTGGTTATTTTACAAAGAACGATATCTGTTATATCATTGCCATTCCGGTTCTGATAATGAACATGGTCTATCCGATGTTTTATTACTATTTGGGATTTGTTTGGTTTGGATTGGCTAACATACTTGGTTTTGTTGTATCGAAAATAATTTTATCGCTCGTGTTTTTTGTTGTTGTTACACCCATAGGATTAATACGAAAAATAAGCGGAAAAGATTCTTTGAAGTTAAAACAGTTCAAAAAAAATGATGAAACTGCATTTACAGACAGGAACAAAACATTTTCGGCGCAAGATATTGAAAACCCTTATTAAATAAAGGATATGGAATTTTTACGTGATCTTTGGTCATTTTTAAAAGTGAGGAAAAAATACTGGCTGCTTCCATTAATTATCATTTTGATCATTTTTGGCGTGTTGATTGTGTTAACCGGAGGTTCGGCCATTGCTCCTTTCATTTACACTTTGTTTTAAATTTTGGTTGATGGCGGATTATATTTTAGGAATATCGGCATATTATCATGATAGCGCGGCTGTATTGCTTGCTGATGGGCAAATCATTGCTGCCGCCCAGGAAGAAAGATTTACCAGAAAAAAGCACGATGCTTCATTTCCGGCCAATGCGATACGCTATGTTCTTCATGAAGGAATGATTGAATTGAAAGATTTAAAAGCCATCGTGTTTTATGAGAAACCTTTTATCAAGTTCGAGCGTTTGCTTGAAACATACCATGCTTTTGCTCCAAAGGGATTGCGTAGTTTTTTCTCAGCTATCCCGGTTTGGATCAGGGAAAAGTTATTTATGAAAAAGATGTTGCGGGATGAGCTGGCTAAATTCGGAAAAGCCAAAGTACCACTGTTATTTCCCGAGCATCACCTCTCACATGCCGCCAGCGCTTTTTACCCTTCACCCTTCAACGAAGCAGCAATACTTACCATTGATGGAGCAGGCGAATGGGCAACGACGACGATTGGGTATGGAAACGAAAACAGCATCACCATTCATAAAGAGCTTCGTTTTCCGCATTCCATCGGATTGTTATATTCTGCATTTACCTATTATTGCGGATTCAGGGTAAACAGCGGTGAATATAAATTAATGGGCCTCGCGCCATACGGAAATCCTGAATCTGAACAAGTTAGGGATTTCAGGGAAAAAATATTGACACATCTTGTTGATCTCAAAGATGATGGCTCCATTATCCTGAACATGAAATACTTTAAATATGCCACTGGTTTAAAGATGGTATATGATAAAAAATGGGGAAAATTGTTTGGCATCCCTCCCAGAATGCCTGAATCGGAGATATCTCAGGATTATATGAATATGGCTTTGGCCATTCAGCAAATTACGGAAGAGATTGTTTTTAAGCTGGCTGAAACAGCTAAGAAGCTTACAAACTGTAAAAATCTTGTTATGGCAGGGGGCGTTGCCCTGAACAGTGTAGCCAACGGAAAATTACTGCAAAGCGGTTTATTTGATGACATCTGGATCCAGCCTGCAGCCGGAGATGCAGGTGGTGCATTAGGAGCAGCCCTTGCCGGGTGGCATATCCGGCAGAAAAAGGAAAGAATACCACAATCCAACCCTGATGCCATGAAAGGCGCCTACCTGGGCCCTGAATTTAATGATAAAGAGGTGGAAGCTGTTATCAGAAAATTCAAGGCAGATCATAAGTATTTTGATGATTTTAATGATTTAACAAAAATCGTAGCAGCAAAAATCGCTGATGGCAAAGTGGTTGGATGGTTCAGGGGAAGGATGGAATATGGTCCCCGTGCACTGGGAAACCGAAGCATATTAGGTGATGCCAGAAGTCCTGGTATGCAAAAAAAGCTCAACCTGAAAATAAAATACCGCGAAGGTTTCAGGCCTTTTGCCCCCACCGTCTTAGAAGAGGATATAAAGGAATACTTTGAGCTTGAAAAGACTTCTCCCTACATGCTTTTGGTTGTTCCTGTTAAGAAAGAAAGACGAAACAAATTACCGGAAAACTATCATGATATGGAGCTTTACCGGCGTTTATATAATCAGCGTTCGGATGTTCCGGCCATTACCCATGTTGATTATTCCGCACGTGTACAAAGTGTCAGTAAGGATACCAACCTTGAATACTGGGCTTTGATCAATGAATTCAAAAAACAAACCGGTTATGGGATACTTGTCAATACAAGTTTCAATGTACGAGGCGAACCTATTGTCTGCTCCCCCGAAGATGCCTGGAATTGCTTCATGAAAACGGAGATGGATTGCTTGGTGATGAATAACTTTTTGATTGAAAAGAAAAGGGAGAAAGGAGATTCTTGATGCTGGATACTGGATAGCGATCCGATGAATTGCTAATAAACATAAATAATACTTTAGATCTTAAATGATGGTATTAAATAGTTCATCGGATCGCTAAGTGGTGCTAACGACTTAAAGCGATTACTATACAAAAGTTCCAAAAGAGATGAAGTATAAAGAATACGTGGTGAAGCCCCGTTAAATGAAAATTCTAAAACTAAGAAGCCCGAAGGGGCGAAATATTTTTTCTTATCTTCGTTTCATGAAACAACTAAGCTTACTCCTTCTCAATACGATCACCCTGCTTGCCGTTTTGCTCATAAACTATTTGAGTGGAACAGGCGCTATTGGAGACACCTCCATTAGCGATATCAGCGCAAAATATCATACACTTTTTACTCCTGCCGGATATGCATTCGGTATCTGGGGATTGATCTATCTTTTATTGATTGCATTCGTGATCTGTCAATGGATTGAATGGCTAAAAAACAAAAACGATGAAAATATTCTGCGAACAGGTTTCTGGTTTGCTCTTGCCAATATTTCCAATGCTTTTTGGGTATATGCATGGATAAATGAATACCTCGGACTTTCGGTAATATTAATGATGATCTTGCTTATATCTCTCATCATGTTAACATTGAAGTTGCGGCTTGAAATATGGGACGCTCCCGTGCGCATTATTTTCTTTGTTTGGTGGCCGGTTTGTATTTATTTGGGATGGATTATCGTGGCAACGGTAGCTAATTTTACAATTTATTTTACAAGTCTGGGATGGGATGGTACCCCACTGACAGAGCAGACATGGGCGGTTATTATGATCGCCATTGCTACTTTAATATATGTTCTTCTGATTTATTTCAGAAATATGCGCGAAGCTGCTCTTGTTGGAATCTGGGCATTGATTGCCATTGCGGTTAAACAACAGGATAATAAAGCGGTTCTTTATGCATCAGTGATAGCATCAGTTATTTTATTTATTTATATATCCTGGCATGGGTATAAGAACAGAAAAACATCTCCATTCGAAAAGTTAAAAAGAGGGGAATTTTGATAAAACATAAAAGAAAAGACCACGAGCTCCCACAAGCCACAGAGGAATGGGGCTGGAAATATCATCACATTGGAATTCCTACCGACAAATCAATTCCCGGAGAAAAGTTTATCCCATACCTGAAAATGTATGTTGGTGGATTTTATGAAAGCCCTTACGGCATTGAGTGGATGCGGTTTGAGAAAGATTGTCCCTTGCCGGACCTTGTAAAAAATATTCCGCATATCGCTTTTGTCGTGGATAATCTCAATGAAGCCCTGAAGGGCAAGGAAATTCTGGTTCATCCAAATGAACCATCCGGTGGGGTGAGAGTTGCTATGATAAAGCACAACGGTGCACCAGTGGAGTTGATGGAGTTTGGGGAAGGGGGTAAAGATTTGTCGCAGCTACCTGAATTTTAGCGAAATGCATTCTGAAACTTATCTTAATTAAACTTAGACAGCAATCCGGAACCCACATTATTTATTTTACTGAAAA
>CAZTAW010000211.1:0-5957 GCA_964611705.1 uncultured Bacteroidales bacterium | reverse complement strand
ATGATTGTTTCATTGCTTCTAACTTCCAATTTCCAACTTCCAAACCAACACCGCCGGTGTTGTTGCGGTTAACATTTTCGTTCTATGCTTTTTATAAACCAGTAAACAATAGTCGATTGTTATAATTCCTGCAAAAAGCCGGTCAGTTTTTCCTCAAGCAATCCTTTGAATTTTTCCTGCTGATTTTTGTTTAGTTTTTGCCCTATGCTTAACTTGTAACCGTCCTTAATTGTTTGAATTTCAAATCTTTTGCCTGATAAAACCGCCCCTGAAAAGGAGAATCAACTATTTTATAAATGGGTATATTCAATATTCTTGTTGCCATAACACAAAATTACCAATTATTATTATCTTTGAAAAAACGGATCTAAACTGAAAATATTTTCATACATGCATATCAACATACTGAAAGGCAGCTGCTTAAAAATCGGCCATGACCGATTGAGTCTACAAAACACAATCTCGAAACTTGGCCACTATGCTCGTAAAGGCGCAAAAGCTGCTATAAAGCCCTTAGGTCTTACTATTGCAGGTTTGGCACTTATTGCAGGAACTCATTCTGAAACTAATGCCCAAATAAGAGGAGATACTCTCTGGGCAACAGGAGCATTTGTTACAATTAATGAAGAAACTAATAACAATGTTGGAAATGTTTCTTTATATTTGACGCCTGAAACAATGGCCATGGTCGTACCCGATACCACATACGAATTTATTACAGATGGAGAAGGAGTAGAATTTTTTGATGATCCTGGTCTTCCTGTTTATATCGACTCTACAACAGGGATTGCTGATTTAATTAAAGGAGAATCTAAAGTGTTTCCAACAGTTGGTAGCGAGATGAATGCGTTTTTTCCACAAGTTCAACAAGGAACTATCGAAGTGTATAATATGGCTGGACAATTAGTAAAAACACAAGAATTCGATACCGACCATCAATATCTAGCACTTGATAAATTATCGACTGGTATGTATGTGTATAACATTCAAACCGCAGATGGGGTGCAACTTGGTGGCAAATTTATGAAACAAAACACCCCTCTTAAAGGGCCTAGTGCAAGACCATCAACTACAAAAACATCTACTTTCAAAAATACGGAAATGCATGAAGCTACGTACTGGGCAAAATGGGAACATCCTGATTTCTTAACCGATAGCACCTTAATAACTTTAGAAGAAGGAGAAAACGACCCAATATTTTTTTACTTGACGCCTCTTCCCGGCATCCCTCAGCATCAAGATATTGCAGGTATTGTTCAAAACGGCGATAATAATTATACGTTAATGTCAGGTGTTGATGTTCGTCTCATTAACGAAACTATTGGCGACACGTTATTTCTTGTTACAGGTAGTGATGGAAGTTTCGTATTTGAAGATCAACCTCTCGATAATGATTATTTGTTTAGCGTGGGTAATGTTTCTGGCATGAGCACTTTCAAAAATGTCCCGTATACCACTCCTGACGAGATTGAAATCGAGGCAGATACGATTAATGATCATTTTGATGCGGTGTTAAAAACTATTCCTGCAACAACTACCCCGCAACACATTAAAGACCAGACAAGCCACGGTACTAGGCAGGTGATTGTTGAGTATTATCTTGATGATTCGTTTAACAACACGCAAAAAAACACTTTAAGAAATTATTTTGTGACCTTAGAGGGTGATGAGAACAGTTTTGATTATGAAGAATCATTGGTACCGCTTAATAACACAGGTATTACTATCGAGCCTGGAACATACAACACAAATCCAAGCTCTGAAGGGGTCACTACTCCTCTTGGTCACACCTTATATCCTGTGTTGTATGCAAACACCACCCTCTCCCCTGGAAATTATGTTGGTTTTGTTCACGAGATTAAACAAGGCATAGGACTTGACCAAGTAGCTTGGCCAAACGCGTACAGCGTCATGGAAACTCCTGCACAACAGTACACTCAGGAAGATAAGGATATTGGTGAGTTTGAGCGCGCGTATTGGAACAGTGTGTATCAGGATGAAAAGACGTGGATCGATTTAAATTATATTTCTGATAGTTTTCAGACTAATCGTTCGTCCAGTTCTTCTCAAAACAATGTAGTGTATGAGTATGTTTCAGGCGATAAGAAGTAGTGTTCAAAAGACTACCCCGCACAGGGCAGTAGTTAACCACATTAGCTCCATTCAATCATTTCAGTTTTCATGTTTTTACCATTAGCAAGCTCTAAAAAACCACATCGTTTTAAGCAATCCTAACAAGTTCTGGGAGTTGGCGCACAATAGTTTTTGATAAAGTACTAACACCATATAAGAGAAAACAAATATTTATATAAGATGTTTAATTTAATAAACACATGTTTAAAGAATTGAACAATTTAAAACCCTTTCTTAAAAAACCCCGTGCAGAATATGGTGTGCGAGAGTTTGCGCGGTTGCAACAGATTGCTCCTGCAACCGCAAGCAAATTTATGGAAGGTTTCGCTAAAAAAAAAGTATTAAAAAAAAGAACGTTACGAAAGTATAATCTCTACAAAGCAAATAGTGCTTCGCAGATGTACAGAGAAGTGAAACGATTTCATACTATATTACAACTACATAGTTCAGGTTTACTTGATACGCTCCATGAAGAGTACCTCAATCCAACAATCATATTATTTGGTTCTGCTGCACAAGGATTAGATGATGAAAATAGCGATATTGACTTGTGCATAATCACTGAATACAAGAAAGAATATATGTATCAAAAAAAATTTGAAAAAAAACTCGGCAAAGAGTTGCAAATATTTATTATCAAAAATATTTCGGAAATTTCTAACAAGCACTTAAGAAGCAGTATTGCCAATGGCATAAACTTACAAGGAATGATAGTATGGAGCTTGACGAGTGCTACGAAAAAGGGTACAGTAAAGAAGCGCAACCAAATGAAGAAAGAATAATATCTCTTCTAAAGATTGCGGCAAAGAAGGAACAATTTGTTGCAACGACAGAATTGTCAGTCAACAGTTCATCAATATTGTTCGTTATTGCATATGAATCCTTACGAGAAGTTATGGAGGCTTATTGTTTGCAAAATAGAAAACTAGTTCTCAATCATATTTGCCTAGGAGAGTTCATTGCAAGTATTGACAAAGACTTCGATGCGCGCCTTTTTGATATTATCAGAAGGAGCAGAAACAGTGTTAATTATTATGGAAAAGAGTTTTCTTTACAGCGAAGCAAACAACTCATATCCAAATGTTTTCGATTGAAACAGCACGTGATAAAAAACCACTTTGATGTATAAGCCAGTTCAACAAATCTATTGGAAAAAAAGAAAAACCAATAAGATAAAAAAATAATTAATATACTTTCACATGATTTGTATCATCCTGTTGTTGCCATATTTGAAAGCCGTTAAACACTGTGTCAGGACAGCATACTGAGTCGTACAATCCTGTTGGTGTGTTAATGTTGAACACGCATTCTTTTTGGTACATCTCCCAGTAATCGTCTTGCGGGTTAAATGGCGTGTCACAGCCCGTTTCTAAGTTACCTGTAAATCCTTGATCGCACACATCAGTGTCTTTCACGCAAAAACCAAAAACAGAATTATAGCGGTATCCTTTCGGGCACCAGTAATCACCAAAGTTTTGGCCTTCTTCATCATCACAATATAGTTGTTCTCCGTTTGGTAGGTGTACGTACACGTTCGTGTCAAGCGCGTTGTTTTGTTCTTTAACACACAGCGTTGCTCCTGAATCTGATGAGTCGCAGTAGTGTTTGGTATCGCATTGTACTCGTTTAACATACGCGTCTTGTGATGAAAACGAATCATTATATTCAACACAGTCAGATGAGACGTCTTCAACGCTTCTTGAATTGGGAGCGTCCTGATAAAACGTGAGATCTACTAAGCAGCCTGGTTGGTTTGGCGCGTGGCAGAATGGTCCGTGATAACTCGTTACGCTACGACATGAATTATTAGTGTAGAGAAATTGACATCGTTCACCATCTTCATCACATACTTTTACAGCTGGTGATCCCGTGCATATAGTGTGTGTTTCTGGTACGCAACCTACAAGGTCGTCGAGGTTACAACCCGGACTGATTGTTTTTAGAGTCGCTATTTCTTCTTGAGTTTTTGTAAAGTTCGTACATACTATTTCGTTTCCTGATGGCGTGTATTTGAAAAATGTTGTTTCGCAATCTAATGATTCTTCACAAACTTGCATTCCTGGTTGAGAATCCATCCCTAATACACAATAAGGGTCTTGTCCATTTTGTATACACCATTGTTTTGCAGAGTTGAAATCTAAAATATTATTTCCAATTTTCTTAAGTGTCTCATCACTTCCCGTTCTACTTGCTCAAAATCCGGCAAATCCTGAATTTGGTCTTTCATAGACTTTTGCCAACGTGCTTTGTATTGTGGCAATCTTTGGTTTAACTTTTTAAAAAAGCCAGAAGGATTAACATTCTTGCTTTCGCATTTTGCAATAAACTCATTTATGTAGAAATCAAGGTCTTCTGAAAATCGATAATCTTCAAAATAAGCTTTCTTTAATACAGTACCACCTTTAAAGACAATAGCTTTAGAAAGTGCTTTGTGCATGGCAATTCCCTGCAAAATCCAGGACAAAACATAATCTTTTTCAATCTGCTGGTCTCGCACACCTTCTGTTCGGGCTTTTATCTGTATTTCTCCGGGTTTTATCAAGTGTAAAGAGTTTTTTTAATTGTTTCTTTTTCAATATTCTGTTGAACACTCCATTTAGTTTGTATTTTTCCTGATTTAGGCAATTCAGTATCCAAAAGCACAACAGATTTTGTTCTTAATTTTTGCAGTTTTTCAATTATATCAGCTTCTATCTCTAATAGTTCTAATAAAAAACCAAGTCGTTTGATAACTGCCTGTGAATTGAACTTTATTGCATATTCCAATAAATTATCATATTTAATTTTTTCACGAGAAACATAAATTGCTCGTGCAATCTCAACTATTCCACCAGCGTAATCAGGTTTAAATAAACAATCAATAATTGTTTTTTCAAGGTCAGAGCAAAGCACTTTGTTATAGTTGTCAATCCAAATTTTTTTAGCTCCAAAAAAATGGTGTCTATTATGATAAATAAACTGAAAAAGCACATCCTTTATATTAATTTCTGCAGGACGTATTTGTTTCGAAACAACAATCTGCTCTTTCAATGATGGTTGAGTAATCAAATTATGAATTTGCAATGCTGAATAATATCCGATATAATAATTCGCATCGCTCACTAAGTGCTTTGCAAGCAAATGCCAGTCAGGCATAAATGTTTCAGGGTCTTGTTCGTATGGAATTATATAATACAAACCTCTTTTTACCCGCATTAAAAGCCCTCTGCGTGTCATGTCCCTTAGAAGTTCTCTTAATGCACTGTCTTTTGAGTTTGGTAAAGCCTTTTTTGCTTGTTCATAGTCGAAACAATGCTTATCCTGCTCATTGAAATATGTCAGAATTTCGTTTGATTGTCTTGATATAAACTTATTTTTCATAGTTTATTTGTCAGCATGAAACTGTCTTCAAAGATATAAATTGTATTTCATTAACACCCCTAATTATCAAAAAAAAGTGTCAATCGTATCATTTATGTCAGGATAAACCTGTTATTACAGCTATAATTCATATCTTAACAGCGCATTAAAAAAACAACTCCTTTACCGATTCAAACTCTGTCTTGTTGATTTTTTCGTTCTTTTTAATTTTTATTCTTATCATTACATGGTGATTTAATACAAATGTAGTCGTAATGTAAGAAAAATATTGTTTTGAACCACTGGCAAGCGTTGAGGGACCTCCCTTGCAATTAAGGTGCTCCTTCTATTAGCGCTTTAAACAACACCCTGCTAACCAACAGCAGATCCCTCCGCCCTGCGGGCATCGGGATGACATGGAACAGCTGATCAGCATACGGGGCAAAAAAGGGCAAGCGGCTACGCCGCTTGCCCTTTTTTGCCCC
>CAZTAW010000210.1:0-6002 GCA_964611705.1 uncultured Bacteroidales bacterium | reverse complement strand
AATGATCTGTTTTATTTTGATAAAAAAGAAATGAAACAATTAACCGATGATGAAGCCGCGGAACAGAATCCCACTTTTTCACCGGATCATAAAAAAATCGCTTATACAAAAGAAAACGACCTTTATGTTACCGATCTGCAAAGCGGCAAAACCCAACGCCTGACCTTTGATGGTTCTGATGAAATTAAAAACGGTTATTCTTCCTGGGTTTATTATGAAGAAATCCACGGACGTGAAACCAATTACAAAACCTTTTGGTGGTCACCGGATAGCAAAATGATCGCCTTTGAAAGATTCGACGACGGTCCGGTTCCGATTTTTATGGTTTATGATGCCGATGGCGTTCATGGGGAATGGGAAAAGCAACATTATCCCAAAGCCGGAGACCCGAACCCGGGTGTTAAGCTTGGTGTTATTCATTTGGAAAAAAATTATGAAATCACATGGATTGATGATAACAACAAGGAAGATGTGTACATCGCTTTTCCAATGTGGGCAGCAAATTCCAAAACACTGGTTTACCAGAAACTGAACCGCGACCAGGATCATATTGAGATCATTGCTGCAAATCCCATGAACGCAGATACCAAGAAGATTTATGATGAAACACAGGAAACCTGGATTGATTTTTTCGATGATCTTTACCTTTTTGAAGACGGCAGCGGATTCATCCTTCGCAGTGATAAAAGCGGATGGCAAAATCTTTATTATCATGACATGGACGGTAACCTGAAAAGCCAGCTTACTAACTTCGACTGGAGAATTAAAAAATTAATCGGGGTGGATGAAGAAAACGATTGTGCGTATTTTTCAGGTACAGGTAATGAATCAACAAATACAAATATCTACCGGGTAAAAACAAATGGCAAAAAATTCAGACAACTCACCAACACTGACGGAACTCATGAAGCTGATTTTTCACCAGGATATGCTTATTTCATTGATAATTTCAGTAATATAAAAACACCACCGCTTATTGATCTTTATAAAAGCAATGGAAAGTATATGCGCAATATCGCCATGCAATCCGAATCTGAAAATCCGCTTGCAAAAGCAGAGCTGTTCAGGATACCGACGGAAGATGGTTTTGAGCTGCCTGCTTATTGGCTGCGCCCTTATGATCTGGACACAAACAAAAAATATGGTGTAATATTTACCATTTATGGAGGCCCTAACTTCAGGGCTGTAAAAAATGAATACCACAATCCTTCTGGAAATCTTTTTACACGAAACGATATTATCACATTTGCTGTTGACCACAGGGCATCAGGGCATTTCGGCAAGGAAGGATTGAATTATTTGCACCGGAACCTTACCGAATGGGAACTGAAAGATTATATTGAAGCTGTAAAATGGCTCAAAAAGCATGACTATATTGACTCAACCAAAATTGGTATTACAGGTGGCAGTTATGGCGGAACCATGTCACTGGCTGCCATTACCAAGGGGTCGGATTATTTTACCCATTCATTTGCACAATCTGCAGTAACCGATTGGAGGCTGTATGATAATATTTATACCGAGCGCTATATGGATCATCCTGATGATAACCCGGAAGGCTACGAAAACACTTCGTTGATGAATTACGCAAACCTGCTAAAGGGGAAGTTATTTATCAATCACGGCATGATGGATGATAATGTTCATATGCAGAACATGATACAGTTTATTGATAAATTAACTGACCTGAATCTTGATTTTGAAATGATGATCTACCCCAAGGCCAGACATGGATGGGGCGCTCCGAAAATATTTCACACTTTCCGGGAAATACAGGAGTTTTTCCTGGATGATTTTGCACCGGAAGAAAGATGATTATAAAATCAATTTCCCGTTAGTTGGCCAGGACCTAAAATCCGGCCAACCGGGTATACATTCATCTTTTGATCCATATAAGGCGATCTGGAATAGAAATACCACAATTGCCCCCATTGGTTGTTCTCCAGTTGAGGATTTTCCTTTTTAAATTGAAAGAAATCTTCAAGCAGGGATGAATCTTTGTTGATCATTTCCCTGGCCATTTTTTCCATTATATAAGGTTCGAAATATTCTTTTCTTTCAAAAATGGGATCAAAAAATCCCCAGTAAACATAGGAATCTTCACCTGAAGGTTCAAGAACATTAACGATAACTCTGGCTGTTCTCTGGTTTACAGGAATAATAACCGAACCGGCAGGAAAGGTTTCTTTCTTTATCCGGGTTTCATATTCGATATTTCTCATCGGATGACGGCCTTCAAAGGGTCGTTCCTGCCAGGAAGGGTTATTGAAAAAATACTTTTCAACCTCAATAATCATGGATTCATTAAGGCATTCCATTTCAACACCATGAAGTTTCAACCTCTCAATAACATCAGTCCATTCAGGCGGTATAACATATGCATATGGCAAAGAAATTTCTTTTGCAACACGCACATGATTAAAAAGCGGTATCCTGAATGTTTTAAGTTTATCCGAATGATAAATAAACCAATCGCCTCCGGTAAGTTCACTTTTTACAACATCATATTCAACACCCAGAAAATCAATCATGGTGCTGTCCTCATCCGAGCGTTTGAAAAGCAAAGGAAATTTTTTCTTTTGAAAATCCTCACTTACAACATATTCATCCGCCTTTTGATTAAGCCGTATTAGTTTTTGATGATCTTGATTTAATATTTCAAGGGTTACCTTGATAATTTCCAGTGTAGACTCCACCCTGTTTTTATAAGGTTTCATCATATGGGTTTCAACAAGCAAACCGGGACGGTTTTGTAAGGCAACATATCCCTGGGAAAGTCTTGGCGGGGCAACATCCATTCTTAAGCCACTGCGGGGATCGAACCAGCGCCGGAAAGCAATATATTCACGTGTGGGAAAGCCTGCCTCCTCCATCTTTTTTGTCATTTCAGGGATGTATTTATTTTCAGACCATTTGGTAAGGCCCTGATCCATGTTACCATAAATTTCCATTACATAAGTGATCGGATATTGGTAATCAGCGCCATCGGTTGTATGCACGTCAATAAAAAAATCGGGTAGCCAAACTTGAAACAGCTTATGCCAGGCGATCATCTCCTGTGTATCTGCTTTCAGAAAGTCACGATTCAGGTTGAGGTTTCGGGCATTTGTGCGCCAGCCCATTTCTTTGGGACCATTTTGATTGATACGATTATAGGGACTGCTTCTTTCATGGCCATCCACGTTGAATACGGGAATAAAAAGAATACTTACATGATTAAGAAAATCAAGATTTTTCTCATGGATAGCCATGTCGCGTAAAAGAAGGAACATGGCATCTTTTCCTTCGATCTCCCCGGGATGTATTCCGGCCTCAACAAATAAAACCGCATTTCCGGAAGCCCTGACTGTCTCAGGTGTGAAATTTCCGTCTTTATCTATGATCATTAACGGCAGATCGCGTCCCTGCGCACTCTTACCAAAAGTTGTATACCTGATCATTGAAGATTCATTTGCAAGTTTTTTACAAAACACGATTGTTTTTTCATAATCCGGTGTGGCAACATAACCTGATTTTTCATAATATGTTAGAAAGGAATCTTGCTGTGAGAAGACAAAACCGGAAAGAAAACAAGCTATTAAAGTAAGAATCTCTTTTTTCATTTTATCATGTTATGATTAATACAGCAAATATAGAAAAAGCCATAATGCATCCGGGTTGATTTTCATTAAGTGAAAAATAAAACTGTGCTTATCAACTATGAAATTCTTATATTTTTTTATGTATTCGTTTCGAAATGGAAACAAAAAAAAGCAAGGGCCTGGAATAGTATTTTTTGTTCGATTTTTTTCGATGATGCAAAAATCATTATACACGATCGCAACAATACATATATTTACATTTATCCTGACAATAAAGAAATACAGCAGATTTTTTTCAAAAGCAGATACTTTAAACATCGGTGCAAATTGACATATATCTCAACCTTTATCCCTGAAAAATTCATACAATATTATTCTATTAATCCGTTCATTTCTTTCAAAAAAAACTTGATATTTGCTTAAAAATGTTGTAAATTGTATTCTCATTTTAAAAATGTTTTGTAATTTTGCTAATTCACTGACAATAAACATAATTAATTAACAATTTTAACGTATGGAAACACTCAATAAATTAAAGGAACAGGACATTCTGGAATTACTGAATGAATACAGGTCAGAATTGAGAAGACTCAATTTCAAGGTTGAAGATATTACAAACAAAATCAGGCTCTTTGAAAGCATCCTGAAACAGGAAGGAGTTAAGGGAATTGATGAGGACAAAATTCATGAGATGATCCACCAGGAAGAACCCCGGGAAGAAGAAACCGGAACACCTGATGCGGTTGATCAAACGCCCAAAAAATTAAAAAGGAATTTCCCTTTGTCAGAATGGGATAAGATCATCATGAATGACCTTCAAAGAAAAGGCAGGGTAATGGTTAATCAGGAAATTCTTGATAACATCAGGGAAGAGCTTAAGGTTAAGGGTCTTTACAAATCAGAAGATAAGGCCAAAGCCAAGCTCAACCAATGCCTGGTTAAACTTGCAAACCGTCGTGGCGATCTGATCAAGGTAAGATTCGAAGGCCGTGGTTTTGCCTATGCACTTCCTGAATGGATGATAGGCGGTAAGCTTAAAAGTGAGCACAGCAGAAAATCCTAAAATTTTCATTGATAATAAAAACCTCTTTTGCATGTGCAAAAGAGGTTTTTTATTTGCTACGGGTTATTTTGTAAAACGTATTATCCGGCATCGCCAAAACATATGTCCATATTACGGGCTTTTTTAACCAATGAATAATCATTGGGTATTATCCTGAGTTTGCCGGCTATTTCTTTTAGCGGTATTGATGAAATTCTATACCCCTTTTTTACAACCATTTGCCCAAAAGTTTTCTCAGCGATCAATCTAACAGCATAAGCACCAAAACGCGTTGCAAGTATTCTGTCCATCGGCGAGGGGCTGCCTCCACGTTGTATATATCCTAAAATGGTTTCCCGGGTTTCCTGTTCTATCTTCTTTTTTAACTTTTTACATATATAATGAGCGGCTGACCTTCCTTTTGGTTTATTAATTCCTTCCGCAACTACAACTATTGAATAAGGTTTCTTTTTCCTGGCTCGTTTGTTCAGATAATCGCAAACAATATCCAGATCAAAATCAATTTCAGGTATCAGGATTACGTCTCCTCCACCGGCAACACCTGAATAGAGTGCCAGCCATCCGGCATTATGTCCCATCACCTCTATCACCATAATACGTTTGTGGGAATTGGCTGTGCTGTGCAGGCGGTCAATAGCATTGGTTGCGATCCACAAAGCCGAATCAAAACCAAAGGTAATATCGGTTCCCCATACATCATTATCAATGGTTTTGGGGATGCCTATAATATTAAGGCCTTCCTGCGATAATTGATAAGCTGTTTTCTGGGTTCCGTTTCCACCGATACAAACCAGACAATCAAGTCCCAATTGCTGATAGTGATCTTTAATAAGCTTGGGTTTATCAATCTGGTTTAGTCCATTGCCATTTTTCTTGAAAGGTTTTTCCCTTGAAGTGCCGAGTATTGTACCACCAACGGTAAGTATGCCCGAAAGGTCCTCTTCACTGAGCCTAACATATTCTTTATTGATCAAACCAAGAAAACCTGAGGATATCCCGATGATTTCCATTCCATATTCAACGATAGCTGTTTTCCCCACACCCCTTATTGCTGCGTTCAAACCGGGACAATCACCCCCGGCAGTAAGTATTCCAACCCGCATATTTTTTGCTTTGGAAGTTATAATCTTACATAAAATTCATTGCAAAGTTAATTGAAATCATTTGCTTCCAAAGATGGGTTATCAATAATTATTAACATCCAACTAATGAAAAGAACCCAGCATCTAAACAAGCAGCTCTTCATGTTCTGATTTTGCAATGATGGCAGCACCACAGCTATCGCTCCATACATTTACGGAAGTTCTGAACATATCAAGAATTCGATCCACTGCCAGTATCAAACCCACGCCTTCAAG
>CAZTAW010000209.1:0-6095 GCA_964611705.1 uncultured Bacteroidales bacterium | reverse complement strand
AATTTGATCATCTTCAAATTTTCTCCCAAGGAGTCCTTCGGACAAATTAATATAGAATTCTTCATCTTAAAATCCCAAAGGGATTAAATGTAATTAACACCTGATGCAATCAGGTGCAGAATCAGGCCCAACCCCGAAAGGGGTTGAAACTATCTCCTGTAAAAATCTTCAATCTTTTCAGTAATATAATCTATCTGGCTTTCGGATAAGAGATTAAAAAACGGCAAACGCAACAAACAGGATGCAAACCGCTCAGTATTGGGCATTTTACGTCCATCGTGCTTGTTAGTAAAAAACTTGCTGGAGTGTAATGGCAAATAATGAATTACAGACATAATGCCGTTCATTGTTAAATGAAACATCAGTTTCTTTCTTTCATCTTCCGATTTGGTAACGATATAAAACATATGGCCGTTATTGGTCGCATAGGAAGGTATTTGGGGCAACTGAATAAATCCCTCATCCTCCAATGGCTTCAAACGTTCATGGTATTTTTTCCATACATTGATCCTCATTTTCTGTATTTCATCCAAACGTTGAAGCTGCGCAAATAAAATAGCAGCCACATAATCGGGTGGCAAATGAGAAGAACCAATGTCAACCCACTGGTATTTATCTTTCTCTCCCCTGTGAAAAGCAACACGATCAGTACCTTTTTCCCAAATGATCTCAGCACGTTCCTTGTCTGCATCACTATTAACCAGTAATAATCCTCCTTCTCCTGAAATCACGTTTTTGGTTTCATGGAAGGAAAAAGCGCCAAAGCGGCCTAATGTTCCCAACTGACGACCATTGTGTTTTGATTCAATGGTCTGGGCGGCATCTTCTATCACCATAAGATCATGTTTTTGGCCAAGTTTCATGATTTGGTCCATGTCGCATGCAATGCCTGCATAGTGCACCACAACAATGATGCTGGTGTTTTTGTTGATCAGCTTTTCAATTTCGTCCGGGTCAATATTGGGTACATCTTTTTGAATATCGGCCATTACCAGTTTTGCACCTCGCAACAAAAAAGGATTGGCAGTAGAAACATGCGTAAAGGAAGGCAAAATAACTTCATCACCCGGACCAACACCACTAAGTAAGGCTGCCATTTCCAGGGCATCGGTACAGGAAGTGGTCAGCAAAGATTTTTTTATCTGATATCGTTCTTCGAAAAAATCATGACATTCTTTTGTAAAATATCCATCTCCGGAGATTTGTCCGGTAAGCGCGCCATTGATAATATTCTGGATCTCCTCACCTGCCATAAAGGGCATGTTGAAAGGAATCCTTCTATCGAAATTAAAATTAAACATCTTATTATGCTTATTTTTACACCTTTTAATAAAAGCGTCAAAATTACATTATTATTTGTAAATCAAACATCATTCGCTGTGAAGATTGAAGAGACACCCATTTTTTTCATTTTTGGAAGACCCAGAACAGGAACCACTTTGTTAAGGACTTTGTTTGATGCACATCCCCATGTAAACATCCCTGTGGAATGCCAGTTCGTCATCAACATGTATTCAAAATATGGAAAAATCATACATTGGGATGAAAAAAAGATCATGTCGTTTTACAAAAACCTGCAACATGAGTTTATGTTAAATGTATGGACAATTGACAGGGAAAAGCTCAAAAACGATTTGCTCTCATGTTTGGGTGAAACTTCATATGCAAAGATATGTAAAACAGTTTATTCTGATTATCAGTCTTTCTATAAAAAAAAAGAAATCATTGCCTTTGGCGATAAAAATCCCGGTTATGCCATTTACCCGCAAAAGCTGCTGAAAATCTTCCCGGAAGCAAAATTTATTTACATCAACCGCGATTATCGTGATAATTATGACTCACTCACAAAGGTGGATTTTGAGTTTCCTTTTATTTCGCTGGTTTCATATAAATGGAAATACTTTTATAAATTTTTCCTGAAATCTCAACAACAAAACCCTGACCGTTTTTTATACCTGAATTATGAAACCCTGGTCAGAAAACCGAAAGAGGTATTCAGGGAAGTTTGCAATTTTGTGGATGTACCGGAATTCGACGATGCGCTCGATTTTTATCAAAAATATGATGATTTCAAAAAAACTTATCCTGAGGAACTAATCAGGAAATATCAAAAATCATTGTTTAATCCCATTAATACAAAGAAAATCGGGATTTATAAAAAAAGGCTTACCAAAAGAAAGATCAAAATTGCTGATTATGTAGTAGATAAATATGCCGAAAAAGCCGGTTATGAAAGAGAGTTTATCGAATTTTCGTTTTACATTAAATTCCTTGCCTGTTTTGGTATCCTTGCCGGCAAGCTTCTTTATTGTCTTACCTGGATCATCAACAGCTTTCCGTATAAAATCAGGGAGTTTATTCTCAGCAAAGGGCCTGTTATGCTGGGAAGATTTTACCTTACGCTTTTTCGAAAAGAGAAAGAAAATTAAACCGGGGATTCATGATTTCAACTGCTTACCAATCAAAAAAACTCAGGCCGTTAATTTTTGCTTTTCCATTTCCGGTTTGATCCCCACGGCCCGTTTCAGGTATTTCCTTCCGAACCGTATCCTCACCTTATCCATCGCCTGGTATAAGCTAACCATCTCCTGACTGTCTTCGAACATATTCAGTTGCTGGCAACCCTGCACCAGATGGCTGAAGCGTACCCCGATCAGGCGGATCAGCATACGGCGGTTATACAGCTTGTCAAACATCTCCGTAGCCGCATTTAATAACACATGGTCGAAAGCTGTGTACGGGATATGCTTTTGCCGGGTATGCGTATCAAAATTCGAATACCTGATCTTAACCGTAATGCAACCTGTCAACCGTTGCTGTTCCCGCAACTGAAAAGCCAGCTTTTCCACCATGGTAATCAGTTTTTGTTTCAGTATGATGATATCAATGGTATCCTGCTCGAAAGTTCTTTCGGTACTCATGGATTTTTGTTCGGAATAGGGTTCAACGGGCGTACGGTCAATGCCATTGGCTTTTTTCCATATCATGATGCCGTTTTTGCCCAGTACTCTTTCCAGCATCTCAGGTGGGATTTCCCGTAAAACCCTGATGGTCGTCACGCCCATCGAGCGTAGTAACTGGTAGGTTTTTTGCCCCAGCATAGGGATTTTCCGTATTGACAAAGGCCCCAGGAACAGGGGGATCTGAAGCTTCTGTACTTCCAGTTCCCCGTTGGGTTTGGCCTCATTGGTTGCAATTTTGGATACGGTTTTGTTTACCGACAATCCGAAGGATATTGGCAGCCCCGTATTGTGTATGATGTTTTTGCGCAGTTCTTTTGTCCATTGCAGGCTTCCGAAAAAACGATCCATGCCTGTAATATCCAGGAAGTGTTCATCAATAGAAGCTTTTTCGTAGAGCGGAGCTTTATCCTCAATCACATCTGTTACGAGACGTGAATACCTGCTGTAGCTTTCTATGTCGCCGCGTATCACGATGGCATCACTGCACAGCCGGCGGGCCAGCTTCATGGGCATAGCCGAATGCACCCCGAACTTCCGGCTTTCATAACTGCAACTAGCCACCACAGCCCGGTCCGACAATCCACCAATAATTACCGGCTTTCCGATCAGCTTGCTGTTTTTTAATCTTTCCACCGACACAAAAAACGTGTCCAGGTCAAGGTGCACAATGATTCTGTTATCCTCATCCCATATCATTTGAAAAAATTTTTACTTTTTTCTTGCTTTTTGATTAATTTTTAATCATTTTTGTGGTTATAATATAATCAATAACATTGTGAGTTGCAAAAAAAATGTTGCAAATGACAAATCTGAAAAAACAAATAAATCACAATGACCGAAATTCAAAATTCCAAACAAGCAATATTTTGGTCATTGAAATTTTGAATTTATTTGTGATTTGATGCTTGCGATTTGGCGCTTAACTATTTAACAACAAAGACTTGAAATTTAAAACTACAAAATAATGACTTTTAGCAGAAATATCAAATTTCTCCGAAAACGCCTGGGCCGCACGCAGGACGATGCAGCCCACGCTATGGGGATGAAACGCTCTACATTGAGCGGTTATGAAAACGAAGTAGCCCAGCCGGGTGTGCCCGTGCTGGTTACTTTTTCCAAATATTTTAATGTAGCCATTGACACTTTGGTCAAAGTTGACCTTTCGTTATTACCCGAGAGCCAGCTACGGCAACTGGAAAGAGGTTACGATGTCTTTATCAAAGGAAGTAACCTGCGTGTACTTGCTTCCACGGTAGACCAGGATAATGAAGAAAACATCGAGCTGGTTTCCGAAAAAGCCAAAGCCGGTTACAAAAGCGGTTTTGCCGACCCGGAATACATCAGGGTGTTGCCAACTTTTCAGCTTCCGTTTTTATCCAGGCAGAAAAAATACCGAACCTTCCAGATCAGCGGGGATTCTATGTTGCCTATCCCTGATGGTTCTTTTGTTACCGGTGAATATGTTCTCGACTGGAACTCCATCCGCGACGGACAGGCATATATCATCCTGACCCTGGAAGACGGAGTGGTTTTTAAAGTAGTGGAAAACAAGTTCAAGGAAGACGGAAAACTGATCCTTCATTCCCTGAATTCTTTGTATGCGCCCTACTCCATTCCGGTATCCGAAGTAAAGGAAGTATGGAAATTCGTTAACTACATCACCAGCGAAATGCCCGAACCCAACCAGGAAAAAGAAGACCTGGCAAGAACGGTGAAACATTTGAAAATGGAGGTGGAAGCGATACAAACACGTCTGAATTTGTAAGCACTAAATTACAAATCACAAAAAACATAAGCCTTTATACAATCGCGCACAGCGCCGTTCGAGGTATAATTACGGATTGTTTTCTTTCACAGATGAAAACGGGTATGTTAATCTGAAGATGAACGAGCCGTGGTTAAAATTGAAAACGGGAAATATACCGGGTTTGGTTATATATACTGTAATGATGCAGAGCACAGTATTGAAAGCCTTGATGATTGTATCAGGCATTATCCTGACAATAATGACATACGTCAAATAATCAGAAGCTTCATCAAAGTCAGACGATATGCTTTTAACAATAAACTTGCAATTTTTGATGATCTTCTTCTGTAACCGGATAATTCTTGCAAAAATCCCGTATGCCAGCTTTCCATTAACATTATCAGAAACAGATTTAAATTTACACAAATTTAACAATAGAGCTATACATCTTAACGTTCACATATTTACTTATTTTTGTGCTATGAATGCTGCTGTATTCCATAAAAACAACATTTCCAGAATACTATTTCTCTTTTTTGTCGCAGTGTTGATGCATATTAGTTTAACTCCTGCTTTTTCCCAGAAAGCCAAAAAGGTAAAATTGCTCAATGCTGCCAGATTACTCGGTCGTAAAATCAACGGTCAGGAAGTAAATATTTTAATTGACAGCGTGGTTTTGCTTCACGACAGCTCGTATTTTTATTGCGATAGTGCTCATTTAATAAAACAAACAAACAGTTTCAGGGCTTTTTGGAATGTACATATTGAAGTTAATGATTCGGTGGATATTTACAGTGACAGTCTGGATTATGACGGAAACACACGAATCGCTGAGCTATACGGAGACGTCAGGCTTGTTGATGCCAACAGGGCAATACTGTATACCGATTATCTCATCTATAATCGAAAATCTAAGATTGCCCGTTATATTACCTGGGGCCGGATTATTGATGAAGAGAATGAACTTATAAGCCAGAAAGGATATTATTATACCACCAATGAAGAATTCTTTTTTAAAGATGACGTCATCGTTTCAACTCCCGATTATAAGATGTATTCGGATACCCTGATCTATAACACGGAATCGGAAATTGCTTATATCCGGGGGCCCACAAAGATTATAGGAGAAGAAGACTCGGCTTATTGCGAACATGGCTGGTACGATACCCGCAAAGACATTGCCTACCTCAAGATAAATGCATTTGTTCGGCATCTTGAACAAAACATTAGCGGTGACTCATTGTATTATGACAAACCTAACGGATTTGGTAAAGGCCAGCATAATGTGACAGTGGCCGACACCTTACAGAACATGATGGTGAAAGGCAACAAAGCTCGTCTTTACGAAAATGATTATTATACCTATATGTCCGATAGTACCCTGG
>CAZTAW010000208.1:0-6101 GCA_964611705.1 uncultured Bacteroidales bacterium | reverse complement strand
TTGTGAATATCATACAGTTCAAAAATCATATCCACATTATCAAGAACCTGAAACCCGGTGATCTCATCAATAAAATCCTCAATTGAGAATGTTTTGGGAGTCCATTGCGGTTTTGTAATCTGTTTTGAGAGATACTGCTTAAAAAAAAGTCCGGCACGCCTGTTGGGAAAAACAAAGCAAACATCCCCCATGTTTTGGGGATATTTTTCAATAACAAATGATGCACACTTTTGGAGAAATGTTTGCATTACTTCAAACCCATTAATTGCAATAGTTCTTTATCATTGCTGCATTGAACCCTGATTTTGTTAATTGTTTCAATACTTCCGGCATCTGTCCAAAATCCTTCATCATGCCGGTAGCAATTTATTTTATGAGCTTTCGCCAAACGAAGATAAACATCAATTATTGAAAAGCTCCCATTTTCTTCTATCAAATCAAATATTTCAGGATTGATCACATGTAATCCGCTAAATGCCAATTCATTTAACACTTCACTATCGTTCCTGCAAAGGATTTGACTTTGTTTCCACACATTTTTCCAGCCTGTAAGGAGGTTTTCTTCATCAAACAGCAAATACCTTCCTGAATCCCTTTTACGTACTGCAAGGGTTGCAAGCACATTCGATTGTTTATGATATTCGAAAAACTGCCTGAAGTTCAGATCGGATAACACATCCACATTAACCAATAAAAAAGGTGATCCTTTCAGAAACCATCGTGCTTTTTGGACAGCACCCCCGGTATCAAGAAGCTTTTCACGCTCGTCAGAAACCCGGATATGAATACCAAATGGTTTTTTATTCAAAAAATCAACAAGCTGATCCGCAAAATGATGAACATTAACAATTACATTATCAAAACCATAAAAATGTAATTTTTTTATCATCAGCTCCAGCAGAGAAATCTCATGTATTTCGACTAGTGCTTTGGGTCTGCTTTCAGTAAGCGGGCGTAATCTTGTTCCCAGGCCGGCAGCAAGGATCATTGCCTTCATGGATCATTTAAGTTTTTTAGGTTTGCAAAGATGATTTTTCTTTCTGGTCATTTCACCGCATTTCATACATACAAAGCGAGCTTCACTTCTCTTTGGCGGTATTTTATTTTTCTTCTTGCTTTTACAAATTGTTTTCGGCATAAGCTAACCTAAGGAATTTGCGTGTGTTGAACAATTATTGTCAAATCATCATCACCTGTAAGCCTTTCTTTTAATTTTTCAGCACAATAAACAGAGCGATGCTGGCCACCGGTACACCCGAAACTGACCATTAAATTTACAAAATCACGAGACTTGTAATTGTCAATGGATTGCATTACAATCGAGGCAACCTTATTATTAAATGCTTCAACTTCGTTTTTGTTTATTAAGTAATCAATTATTTCCTGATCAAGTCCTGTAAAGCTTCTGTATTTTTCAATCCGTCCCGGGTTGGGCAGCGCCCGGCAATCAAATACAAAACCACCTCCATTTCCGCTGTAATCATCAGGTATTCCTCTTTTAAATGAAAAGCTACTGATAAGAACAGTAAGCCTTTTTGCTTTTTCCGATGCTCTATTTATATTTATTTCAACAATCTGTGGCAGTATTTTTTCAATTTCTTTTAATCCGGATGGCAATGGCTTATTATTCAATAGCCACTTCAGGTTGTTTATTGCAAAAGGAATACTTTGAATGAAATGAGGTTTTTTTTCAATTTTTCCGCGAAAGCCATATGCTCCCATCACCTGAAATAAGCGTAGATAAACAAAATGGTAATAATGTCTCAGAAATTCTTCACGATTAACCTTTCGGTATTTTTCCAGCTCTGTTAAATACAGATCAAGCAACGCATTTCTGAATGCAACCGGTAAATCGGCTTTTGCCTGGAAAAGTAAAGAAGCGAGATCATAATATAAGGGCCCTTTTCTTCCACCCTGATAATCTATAAAATAAGGCCTCTCATCTTTTATCATGATGTTTCTCGCCTGGAAATCCCTGTACATAAAAAATTCAATATCCGCTTCTATCAACAAGTCTTGAAAACGTGTAAAATCATCTTCCAAAGATTGCTCATTAAAATGAATGCCAAATATCCTGAGAAAATAATACTTAAAATAATTCAGGTCCCATTGTATTGCAAGCTTGTTAAATTCCGGAACAGGATAACATTTTGAAAAATCAATTTCCTCAGGGGTAAGCACCTGGAATTTCACCAATTGCCTGATAACCTCTTTATAATAACCAGTGATAGTCTCTTTCTTCTCCTCGTCATAAATATCATTCAATAAGGAATACAAAGTTTCTTCGCCCAGGTCTTCCTGAAGGTATATATCATTATCCGGGTCATAAGCATATATCTCGGGTACATTCAGGTTTTTATTCCTGAATACTCCAGACAAATACAAAAACGACTCATTTTCTTCTCTGTTGGGATTGTATGTCCCGATTGCTGTTTGGTTTTCTGAAAGCAAACGCATGTATTTACGGTTGGAACCGGAAACAACGAAAGGTACCAACTGATGCACCTTTTCCTTAAACACCTGATAATAGAGCCTTTTTATATGATCAAAGTACAACATAAACTGCAGTCAGATATTAATCATTACAAAAATAAGAGAATATTAATTAACCATGTAACAAATGTTAATATAAAAATATTTGTATTTAAAGGATTGAAAACAATAATAAATGTACCGGATACTCCCCAATTGGGAATAAAGTATCACCATCTTCTTCTCAGTCTGAATAAAGATTTACAGGAGCAAATTTGGTAAGATTAAAAATTACAGATTTTTTGATCAGACACGCGCATCAAAAAAAGTCCGTCTTTCAGATGAAAAGGACGGACTTTTATCTTTTATCATGCGTTTATTTTCTAAGCAATATTTTTTGAGAATAAACTCCAATGTTTGTTTTCATTTCAATCAGATAAATTCCATCAGGTAAATCCTTCATGTTTATGGAAATGTTATTATTGTTTATTTTAACTTCCCTGACTTTTTCTCCGCTGATATTAAAAATGCTCACTTTATCCGCACCGTTCATATTTTCAGGTTGCAGGTGGATTATTCCGTTTGAGGGATTCGGAAATACCCGGAATGAGGCCACCTCTTTTGGGTCAATTCCGGTAGTACCTACCTCAATATAATCGTTTTTCGTAATGGTGTCAATTCCGGCCGGGTTTTCTACAACAAGTTCAACTGTGAATAAGCCTTCCTCATAATAATATACAATGGGATTTTCTTCCGTGCTGGTTTCTGGTGTTCCTCCTTCAAAAGTCCAGTGCCAGCTTGTAGGTTTATACAAAGAGCCATCGTAAAACTGAACGCTATCGCCAACATAGATCGAGGTATCACCTCCTGCATTGAATCCGGCCTGTGGTTTTACCCATGTACTTTTGCCTACATCCGCACCGATACCACTAATGACAATCTCATTCTCAGTATCATAAACAAATGCCATTAGCTCGCATTCCATCAAATCGTAACCTGTTTCCGAATTATCAAAGTGGTAATTATATACTTTATAACTACCTGAGGTTGTGTTGGTAATTGTATTTCCCCATTGTCCGGTAAAGGCTTCCCTGAATACATGATAATGAACATAGTTGTTTCCTCCGCTGGCTTGTTGAGCAATAAGGTTGTTTTCAGACATAACAACATTAATTGTTAAATCTTCTTCTACAGTACTGGTAAAGTACACCTCAACAGTCATATCCACTTCGTCGGCAAAAATATCGTAGCTTGAAGTCAAACCTACATTCAGTGGTGAGGGTTCTGCAATGATAGCGCTTGTGTGCTGCATCCACTGATTTCGGCTCCTTAAACGTTCACCGGCCGACCAAATCTTCCGGTTCACAAAGGCGCCCGGCATAAATGGACCGGTTCCGCAATAAGAAGAAGTAAAAAACTCATTCGGGAAATCCCTTCTGAAATCCGGATTATTCGGATAAGGCTGTGTTAAAGAAGTATTTGACGGATGATACCCCACTGCAAAAGCTCTGTCAGGATATGTTTCCAGAATGTCTGCCAAAATATCATGTCCCTGTGGGCAGTATCCACAACGTACGCCAGTAAATTCCTCAATAATAGCATTTTTATTCTGAGGCTCCTTGCTCACATAATTCTGGGCAAAAAGTCCTGCTGTTATAAAAGCAAATAATACAATTAAAAGTACTGTTTTCTTCATAGTTTTTGATGTTTCGTGGTTAATACGGATCAAATATACTACATTTTATACAAGAATGTAAATTGTTACATAATTAATTATTTTTGCCTTTACTTTGCATTTTGAACATATGTTCATTAACTTTGCAGACAATTATTAAATTTATGTCACCACGACCAAAAAGACACAGAAAAATGGGCCGGCCACCCTTTGTAAAAGGATTTAAACCTTTTGGTATTCGGGGAGAAACATCCGCTACGGTTGTACTTTTGTATGAAGAGTACGAAGCAATCAGGCTTTCGGATTACGAAGGATTATCCCAGGAAGTAGCTGCTTCAAAAATGGATGTATCAAGGCCAACCTATACGCGTATTTACGAAAGCGCCAGAAGAAAAATAGCAAAAAGCCTGGCCGAATATACAATCATCATGATTGAAGGAGGTAATGTTGCCTTTGATGATAATTGGTATGAATGTTTACAATGCAGCAGCACTTTCAGAAAGCCTACCGATCAAAAAATTACGAGGTGTGTAGTTTGTGGATCGGATCGGATCAACTTAATCTCTACCCAGCAAACATCAGACAAACAGAAATACGGAAAGCGCCAGCGAATGGGTCAGGGACATGGCGGATATTGTGTCTGCCCGGGATGTGGAAAGAAAGAGCCTCATATGCAAGGCGTGCCATGTCGTACAACAACATGTGACAACTGTGGAGTTAGTCTTGTACGCGAAAATTCAGAACATCATAAAATTGTATTGGAAAACAAGAAAAAACAAAAAAGTATGAAAATAGCTATTGCAACAGTTGAAAAAGATATCAACTCGGAAATGGATGAACGTTTCGGAAGGGGAGCCTATTTTGCTATCATTAACGCAAGAACCTGGGAAGCAGAATTTCTTGAAAATCCTTCAAAGGATTCACAGAGCGGAGCAGGTGTAAAAGCAGTTGAATTTATTATTTCGAAAGGAATTGATAAAATCATTGCCAAAGAATTTGGCCCCAAGGTTAAAAACCTGCTTGAAAAAGCCGGTATTGATTATGTTGAAACCGGACGTCTATCGGGCACTATGATGGATATAGTGAAAAAATTTGCATAAACTTTAAGCTTTTATAACCCAACAATTAAATAAAAAAAATATGGAAAGAAAAAAAGTTGCTTTACCCGTTTCAAATGGAAATCTTTGTGCGCATTTCGGGCACTGCGAGCAGTTTGTCGTTTTTGAAACCATTGATGGTAAAATAACATCAGAAACATTTCACACCCCTCCTGCCCATCAACCAGGTGTTTACCCGGGCTGGCTCCACGAAATGGGTGTAAGTGATGTTATTGCCGGAGGAATGGGACAACGGGCTATTCAATTGTTTATGGCAAACCATATTAATGTTTATGTAGGCGCACATCTTAAAAGCCCCCGGGAACTGGTAAATGAACTGCTTGACGGCAGCCTACGGGCCGGCGAAAATTTATGTGATCACTAAAATACTATCATCACAATTTGTTTTGAAAATAGCAATTGCAAGCGGTAAAGGAGGAACAGGTAAAACAACACTTGCTATAGGTTTGTTCAATTTACTTTCGGATCAGAAACATGAAACAACCCTGATTGACTGCGATGTAGAAGAACCCAATGCAGGTCTTTTTCTGGAATCGGATTTGCTTTACACCCAAACCATTAACGTGAAAATCCCTCATGTAGATGAGTCAAAATGCATATACTGTGGTAAATGTGCAAAGTTTTGCGAGTTCAACGCCATTTTCTTTGTTAAACCCCTCAGGCAAATTGAAGTATTTAGCGACCTCTGCCATAGTTGCGGAGCATGTAGCTATGCCTGCCGGAATATCGGTGCCATTACAGAAAAGGAATATAAAGTAGGTATCCAATCAGTTTTTAAAACAAATAACAACAACACTTTTATTGAGGGTAAGATGGATATCGGACGGCATATGGCT
>CAZTAW010000207.1:0-6112 GCA_964611705.1 uncultured Bacteroidales bacterium | reverse complement strand
CTTTTGTTAATACTGGTATGCTTACCGGTGTTGATACAAGCCCAGACCATAAGCACTGATTCTACCTTTGAAACCGATGCTGAAATCTTCCCTTTTAACCAGAATGATTCCATTTACGGACTTTCAATAAGCGGACACGTTGAACTTTTCTCGGATACAAGTCTTGTCAGGATTGTTTTAGTTGATACCATGTACAATGAATATATGGTTTACGAGGCTTATCCGTTAATTGTTGATAATTTGATATTTGACATTTCTGATGTATCTGACGAAACACGTTATCTTAATAAAACAAATCCCTATTCACTGGAAATACAACTTATCGAAGCAGAAATAAGAATAGACAGCCTTTATATGTTCCCGGCTTACAGGGAAAATTCTGACAGCCTGCAATCTGCTTATAAATCAGAAGTTGAGGATATAAAAGTTAGTAACATGAACAACAACATTGAAGAGCAGGGCATGATATGGTTTGCGGGCAAAAATGATATTTCTAATCTGCCTTACACAGAGAAGAAACAAATGTTTGGCAATAAGTATTGTTGCAGAGGAATTGATTATTACATAGGCGGAATATTTGATTTCGACCCTGGTGACCCCGGATCAAAAGACACATCTGCCCTGATAGACCATTGGGATTGGAGGGAACGTCATGGGGCAACAAATCCTTCAAGTCCTTACTTTGACGAAAATGGAGATGGATGGTTAACTAGTATTAAAAATCAAAGTAGTGCAAGTTGCGGTGGTACATGTTATATACACGGACCATTAGGTGCTGTTGAAGGTATTGCAAATTTATACTTTAACACCCATAAAAATTATCACCTTTCAGTACAAAATGTTCTTGATTGCGATGGTTGGGACAGTGGATGTAATAGTGGGTATAAAAAAAACACAAATAGTTATCTTGAAATACATGGAGTAGTAGACAACTCTTGTTATCCATTTGAACATAAGGAAAATAACGTATGTAAAGATGATCCTTTTCCACAGGGAGATCCAATTTATAGAATTAAAATAGATACCTTTAAAAATATAACAAGACCTATTAATGGTTATCCAAAAAAAATTAAAGAATATTTAATCAAATTCGGACCATTAGCTTTAAACTGGGCAAACTGGAATACTCAAACAAGAAGTGGACACGATGTAGCATTAATAGGATATAAAACTATAAAAAAAGGTGATACAATAACTCCTCCTGACAATTTTGATCCAATTATTGTTAAAGATGGTTCTAATTATATTGGTCAAATTTGTTGGATTTGTAAGAATAGTTGGGGCAGAGATAATGGTATTGATGGTTATGTGTATTTAACATCATCTGATTATAACTTAGGATCAGCAAATTATTATTTGACACCAATTGATGATATTATAACAGAAAATGACATCATTATATGGAAAGACGCTGATAAAGATGGCTATTATAATTGGGGAATAGCTCCTGAAAGACCTGATGGTTGCCCAACATGGCCGGAAGAAAGAGATAGTGATGATTCTGATAACAGACTTGGTCCGTTTGATACAAATTATTATAGCATTCCTGTTATGCCTGAAATTGAACTTGTAAGGTATGTTTCACCTTTAGAAGAATACAAGATTGAAAGAAACGGAATTTATACATTTGGTAGTAATGTTGATACGCTTTGTTTCGTAATGAGAAATAATGGAAGCGCCAAACTAAATTTACCTGATACAGCCGATGACAGGATGACAATTTCAGGTAAAGATTCAAGTAGATTTACCATTGCAAAAAATATTTCCCCCGAAATAAAACATCAACACAAATCAGAGTTTCATATTGCTTTTCAACAGGGGGATAATCCACCTTATGTAGCAGATATCACTATTGTTATCGAAGAAGACGACATTCCTGATTTTACTTTCACCATTGCCCAGGCCGATTGCGACACATTGGCAAATCCAACCTATGTGCTTGAAGATACTTTATGGGACAATAGCAGTGTTTTTATGGGTGATGTTTTTGTCAATAATAATGCTACCTTAACAATAACATCAACAATAGGATTTGGGGAATCAGCAGGGTTGCATATTACAGAAGGTTCGAAAGTGATTCTTGATGGTGGTATATTAACCAAAGCCTGTGACGGCTTTTGGCCTGGCATTGATGTTTATGGCGACCCTGATTACAGCCAATCTTACCTGCAGTATCATGGTGAAATCAATGTAGTAAACGGAGGCTGTATTCAATATGCCGAAACAGCTATTGAAACAATACAGGCGCTGCCCGGCGATCATTACGAATATGCCGGTGGCATTATTAAAATTGATTCCGGTACAATTCGTAACAATATAACCGGTATAAGATTTAGCCCATTTCATAATAGCCAACCAGGAACAGGAATACCCTGGCCCAATGTAAGCTACATAAAAAACTGCCAATTTATTACGGATGAAGGCTTATACAGCTTAAACGAAACACCCGAACAACACATCAGTTTCCTCGGTGTTTCGGGCATACCCGTTACGGCCTGTAATTTTTACAACACCACCCGGCCCCAGCAAGACCCTGCCGAACTGGGTAAAGGAATACTAAGTGTGGATGCCGACTTCTATTTGAACGGAAAATGCGTTGAACACCATCCCCAAACTTTTGAATGCACAAAATGGCAACAAAGCAGGTTTTCCAAGCTTGACTATGGGGTGTATGCCGTAAACACCCATTCCAACAAGGCTCCAACCATTAAGAGGACTTTGTTTGAAAAAAATAAAACAGGCATTTACCTTTCAATGACGCCACAGGCTTCGGTTACGCTTTGTTATTTTGATATTTCAAAACTGGATTTCTTTCCGACAAACGAACATTTCTCTGGTTTATACCTAAATGCGGGCTGTGATGGCTTTCAGGTAGAGGAAAACTACTTTTACAATTCCGATTATGATCCCTTTAGCGGAAGCGACAGCACAATTGGTATCGTGGTAAACAATTCAGGAGCGGTGAGCAATGAAGTTTATAATAACTATTTTGAAGACCTGGATTTTGGGGTTTCAGCTCAGGGGTCAAATAAAGGTGATTCGTTTGGCTTGCAAATCCTTTGCAACGATTTTGACACCTGCCGCTATGATATTGCTGTTGTACCGGATACTTCAAGGGGAATTGCCTATAGCCAGGGAAGTAACTCCACCAACCCGGAGGATATGGCCGGAAACCTGTTTTATGTCCCCAGCCTAACCCCTGATTATGATTACGATGATATTAACAATGAGGGGGAAGATATTGTTTATTACTTTCCTTATAATGCACCTGGTAACAATGACAGGATCAAGCCCATTGATTATACTTTAAACACAGTAACTACTTGGGAGGTTACTGTTAATCCAGATTGGTGGCAAGATACAAGTTGCCCATCAAGCCTTACAATAAGTGGCGGAGGAATAGAAAGCACAAGGGCAGAAATGTTTGTTTTCAATAACAAAATTGATTCCACGCAAAATGTTTTATCAATATTAATTGATGATGGTGATACCGAAGAACTGCAGGAAGACGTGCAGTACAGTACCCCACCGGAGGCCATGGATATATACACCGAACTTATGAATGGATCACCCTACTTGTCAGATACAGTAGTAAGCACTGCCATAGAAAAAGAAGATGTATTGCCTAATGCAATGATACGCGATATTATGGTAGCCAACCCCCATACGGCAAAGCTGGGCGAGCTGATGGATAAACTGGATGAGCGTTTTGACCCTTTGCCTGATTATATGAAAGCCCAGATATTACTTGGGCGTAGCATTATGTCTGTGCGTGAAGAAACCAGTTCATACCTTGAAGCTTTAAAGGCAAAAAAAGCAAGATGCTTTAATGCTTTGATGCGTTATTACCGGACAGATACCATCAACCCGAGTCCATCTGCTGACAGTATCATAAACATGTATATTGAAGAAGATGGGTTGACGTGGAAATATAACCTGGTATTTGAATATATGCAACTGGGAGATAGTATCAATGCTTTGAACACCCTTGATTCTATTCCCATAAATTTCAACCTGGACCCGGAACAACTTTTAAACCACGAAATTTATAATAATTTTGTAGAAATTATTAACAACCTGGAAGCTGAGGGGAAAAGCATTTTCTGCCCGAACTCAACAACCAGGCCACAACTCTATAACTTATACGAGAATAGTACAGGTAATATCCATGAGAAACTGCGAAACTTATTGTTAGCCACAGATACACTGGTTTACAATGAACCGTATTTTTTTCCCGACCTGACGAAATCGGCACATATCAATGAAGATTATCCGGAAAGTATAAATAAACAAGCCCCATCATTCCTTTATGTATATCCTAACCCTGCAAAGGACTACATAATCGTTAATTACAAGAAAGAAATGAGAAGAAAAGGGGATGTTCACATTTACAATTTAAAGGGCAATCTTATGGCGAATTTTAAACTTTTAGCAAAACAGGGACAAAGAATTATTGATGTTAGCTATTGGAAGCCGGGCATTTATATAGTTTCCTTATATATTGGCAGTGACATGATTGAAAGCACAAAATTTATGATTGTTAATTAATCTTAAGGGCACAGCCCATTTTTGTAAAGTAGTTTGTAAATTGCTAACTTAAAAAAACAAGAAAATGAAAATACGCAAGACCATAAAGATAATTTTAGTTATATCCTTTCAAATTTTATATCTGTCCCTTTTTAGCCAACATCGTTGGGAAGTTTACCTGGGCCATCCAAACAGGACAGATTATGCAGATGACCTGATGGAAACTTATGACAAGGGGTATATGATTGCTGGGGGCTACAATGGTGTTGATGGTATGATACTGAAAACGGATATAAATGGCAGTCTCTTATATGAACAAAACTATCAACAATCAAATGTTATAAGTGTGATTTCAGCAATACAGGATTCAAATGGGAATACATACCAGTGTGGTTTATTTGTTGTTACGGGTACAGTTAGTTGGCCATATTTAGCAAAGTTCGATTCGTGTGGTAATAAAGTATGGTGCAATGTATATTATAACCCACATGAGCATATGGGAGGCTGGGCCAAGGACATTGTTTTTAGAAATGAAGGGGAACTTATTGTTCTTACACGCCTGAATGAAGAAGGTCAAAATCGGCAGATATTCTTATTTGCTTATGATACCGATGGCAATAATTTGTGGAAAAAGGCTTATGCTACACATGATGACCACCCGCTAATAGCTGCAGCTGGTGCATCTCACTTATTAAAAGACAGTAATGAGTTTTTTATAAGTGGTTTTTGCTACTGGCCTTTTCCCGGAGGGGATACTAATCATGTTTTTTTAAGGCCCTTTTTTATTGGTATAGATAGCAACTATAACGAAAAATGGATATTGCCTTTTGCAGTGGAGGATTCTATATTTGGAGATGCTTTTTCAAGTATTAGGATAAATGATACTTTGTTTATGGGGGTAGGATATATAATCGATAATAATAATATGAATCAATCTATTCTAATGTTCTATTCTCCAGATGGTGATGAAATAGGTTATTCATTAATTGAAAATGAATCAATTGGTAATAATGTTTATTTTAACAGTATCGGACATGTTGTGCGCGTTAATGATAGTTTACTTTTATCCCCTTGCTATGTGGGTATTGATGGAAACGAAACTCATTTTGGTGAATTTATTTATAATACTAATGGTGATTTGAAAAATTATTCAATCAGGGGTATTTATTCAAGCAGTTCTTCAGTAATAAAGACTCATTCGGACAACTATGTTATTGCAGTAGAGGTAGATAGAAGTAAAGCGAATCGGGATATTTTCTTTTATAAAATTGATAAAAATCTGCAATCTGTCCCTTTTGACACAAACCAATATACATACGACAGTCTATGCCCATATCCAATTACATCAGAAACCATAGACTTATCGGATTGCATGATTTGGACTGATACAAAAGAAATCCCAAGCCCAAAAGAATACTACTCAAAGCAGAAAACTATTCCAATAAAAACCTATCCAAACCCTGCAAAAGACAGAATAACTTTTGCACTTGAGAACACAGACAAACATCACAAGATTAGCCTGGAATGCTATGATATTTTCGGAAGGCATTTGCACGAACAAAAGATTTACACCGGGCAGTTGGAA
>CAZTAW010000206.1:0-6144 GCA_964611705.1 uncultured Bacteroidales bacterium | reverse complement strand
AGAGATCAGAGGTCAGAGGTCGGAGGTCAGAGGTCGGAAGTCAGAGATTTGTTTTTAGAATGAAGGATTCCGGTGACTTTATCATGGAACCTAACATTTTACCAATCTCTTGATTTTGGGAAACTAAATCCTGATGTAATGTGCTTCATATCTCCTTTTAGCCCACGCTTCCCGTAAATTTAAGCATACTGAACGGGAAGACCTCCTAATTTGGCTTGTCAACGCATATTTTTCTTCCTTCGGAAATGTTTTACTAATCTCAAAAATCCTCATCGCCAAATCATATGCTTTTTGATAGACCGTAAGCTCCTTCGCTGAATTAATTCGCATCCTCACTCAATTATTAAATTTTAACTCTGACCCCTGCCCTCTGTTCTCTGACTTCTGACCTCTGACCTCTGACCTCCGACCTCTGACCTCCGACCTTCTCACTTCAATGTTAAGGATGCTATTTGCCTTATGGTTTCAAACATGCAATGGGCACAACCAAAACGCCATCGGCACGCCAGTAAGCATATTGTCCAACTGTTAGAACAATCAAAAAAGATGGTTCACCCATTTTATTCTTATCAATCCGGTTTTTCAGTTTTAAAAGATTTTCAGCAGCGTAGTCTATTTGTTTATGGCCCAGTTTTACTTCTATAGCAGCCCATCTGCCATCATGCAGACACACAATTAAATCAGCCTCCAGGCCACTTTTATCACGATAATGATAAACATCACCATCGTTTGTTTGTGTATACACTCTGATGTCGCGTGTAAATAAGGATTCCAAAAGGAACCCGAAATAATTAAAATCGTTTAATATTCCTTCGGGATTTGTCCTAAGTACTGCAGTAACAATTGATGGATCTACAAAATGCCGTTTGGGAGAAGTACGAATAGCGGTTTTCGAGCGCAATGAAGGTGCCCATGCCGGCAAATCTTCCACGCAGTAACATTGTCGGATGGAACAGCAGAGCCGGTTAAAATAAACTGCCCTGTTTCTGCTCTTTTATCCACTTCAAACCTGACAGCATCCCATAAAACCGGGGCCATTTGCCACTCATCTATCAATCGTGGAGTATCTCCCTTAAGCAATAATGATGGTTTTGTATCTGCCATAGCCAGGTATTAGCTTGTTTTATCGGGGTCCTGCATAAACAACACACTGTGCGAGGCATTAATTGATATACTGGTTTTCCCACACCACTTGGCTCCTTCAATTAATACAGCCCCTGATGATTTCAGTGCAAGCTGCAAATCAGCATCACATATTCGCGGCATGTAAGTCTTTTCGTTCATTTTGATAACCGATTTAGTCTTGCAAATATACTATTACTTCCGATAATGGCAGGGTTTTGCTTCTTGTTTTAGCGCATTTTTACTTCTGATATTGGCACTTTTTAAAAAGGGAAAAGGAAAAGGGAATTGCTCGTGAAGAACGTCGGATTTGATCAACCAATACGTAATTGAGGTTATTGACCTGGATGATCTGCGTATTTGACCGGTTAAAAGTAACAGCCATTACCGTAACCATTGTTACAATAATTCGTAAGTTTACAAAAAATTTGAAGATTATGAAATTTTACAATCGTCAGGAGGAATTGGAATTACTCGAGAAAACAAGAAAAATTTCGCTTAAAAAACCCAGGATGTCATTTGTTGTTGGCAGAAGGCGAATCGGGAAAACCAGTTTGGTACTGAAAGCATTTCAGCAGCAGAAGTTCCTTTATTTCTTTATTGCCCGCAAAAATGAATCTCTTTTATGCATTGAATTTACGGAAGAAATAGAGCGGGTTTTTGAGAAAAAGGTCCTGGGAGAATTTCGATCCTTTGCCAAACTCTTCGAGTATTTGCTGGAACGGTCGAAAGAGGAAGCCATTACCCTGGTTATAGACGAATTTCAGGAGTTTTACCAATCCAATCCTTCCGTATACAGTGACATGCAAAAACTTTGGGACCGGTATACAATGGGTTTGGATAAGGAAATTTCAAAAATGAACCTGGTATTATGCGGGTCGGTATACAGCCTGATGAAAAGGATCTTTGAAAATGCACGAGAACCTTTATTTGGAAGAGCCAATGAAAAAATCCACTTACAGCCATTCACTGCAAATGTTTTGAAGAGTATCTATTCAGACTATGCTGAAGATGTGACAGCTGAAAATTTCATTGCTTTTTACACCATAACAGGGGGCGTGGCAAAATATGTAGAGATCTTTGTTGACAAAAAGTGCTTTAGCATGGAGGACATGCTGGATGAAATATTCCGGCCCAATTCATTGTTCTGGAAGAAGGCAGGAACATTCTTATCGAAGAATTTGGAAAGGACTATTTGACCTACTTTTCAATACTTGCCCTCATTGCTTCAGGAAAAACATCCCGGAGAGAGGTCGAAAGCATACTTGAAAAAGACGTCGGAGGACATCTCAATCGTCTTGAGAAAGAATACAACATCATTGAATCCATCCGTCCGGTCTTTGCCAAACCAGGTGGCAGACTTTTAAAATACAGGATTGCCGATAACTTCCTGGCTTTCTGGTTCAGGTTTATTTATAAATATCGTTCTGCTGTAGAGATCAACAATCTTGACTATGTTAAGCAGCTCGTTCAACGTGACTTTGAAACCTACAGCGGCCCTTACCTTGAAAAATATTTCAGGCAGGTTTTGTCGGAGCGGAAAGAATACAATATTATTGGAAGATATTGGGACAGGAAAGGCGAAAAGGAAATGGATATTGTTGCTGTAAACCAAATGGAGAAAAAGGCCCTGATCGCCGAAGTAAAAAGAAATAAAGAAAAAATAAATATCAGGGAACTCAAGGCCAAAGCCGGCGTTCTTGAGCGCGAACTATCCGGTTTTCAAATCAGCTACAGGGGCTTTTCTTTGGAGAATGTTCTGACCTCTGACTTCTGACACAGAGAGCAGAGGGCAAAGGGCAAAGGGCAAAACTTTTCCGGGTTGTTTATCACATTGAAAAATGGAATAGGGAAAAGGGAATAAGGAATAGGGAATTCCTCCTCTTGATCAATTTATTTTATCTCCATTTTCCTTTTTCTATTTACAGAATTTATCCGGATTATTGCTCATATAAATTTTTAGTAAGTAGCAGGTAGACACAGGAAAGACCAGGAAGCATTCCTGCAAGACCGATGGAGATCCCTCTCTTCGGGGATTAGGGATTAGGGGGTTAGGGGTTAGTGAGTGGGGGTTTGGCAGCAGTTTCTGCTTGCCAGCATGCGGAACTTCAACAATCACTATGAGCCTGCCCTGACGAATGGAAGGGTTAGTCCCTGATCGTCAATCCAACGGATTAGTGATTAACGATCAACGGGTGTTGAAGTCAGAAGATGCTGCAGCCGGCTGTTTTAAGAGGGAGAGGGGGCGAAAGGGAGAAAAGGAGAAGGGGCGATTTCAAAATATTGATTATTTTTGAGAGTTATGCAAAATGTTAAGTCATGAGTCAGATTAATAGTTTCAGGGATTTGATCGTATTCCAGAAAGCTTATGAAGTCGCAATGGAAATATTTGAAGTAACAAATAAGTTTCCAAAGGAGAAAACCATTTTTATGAAGAATTAAAATAATTCTGTTGGATTAATTTTCAAAAAGTCGTTCCATGATAAGGTCTTGTTATCAATAAAATAAACTTTATCAGGACTAAAATTCTTTTTAAAAGCATCCATCCCTTTTTTATTTCCTGAATATCCGCTTTTTACTTCAATAGCAATTATAACACCTTGTCTTTCAAGAACAAAATCTACTTCATCATTTCTGTCGCGCCAGTAGTAAACAATATATTGATCTCTTAAGGCCTGGTTTACAAGGTGCATTCCAATCGCAGATTCTACAATCCGACCCCATTCAACAGGTTTTTCAATAATTTCGGTAAATGAATCCTTAAGTTGCGCGCTTAACAATGCGTTATTGTGTACTTGAAATTTAGGGCTACTTGAACGTTTACGTATAGCTGTATGGGCATATTTCTCCAATCCTCCCAATAAGCCTGCAGTTTCTAAAAGCCGCAGGTAATGGGATAAAGTGGTAGTGTTGCCTGCGTCCTGGAGCTGTCCTTGCAATTTTGTATAAGATAATATTTGTCCTGAATAGGTCGATCCCAGTTCGAAAAGGTTTTTAAGCAGCGCGGGTTTATCTATTCTGGTAAGCATTAAAATATCCTTTGAAATACTGGTTTCGATTAAAGAATCGCGGATATATCTTTTCCAGCGGCCTTCATCGTGGATTAAAGAGGCGCTACCGGGATATCCGCCGAACCAGATGTAAGTATTGAAATCCCATCCAAAAGCTTCATTCATTTCAACAAATGTCCAGTGGGTAAGGTAAATAGTTTCGAAACGACCTGCCAATGATTCCGTTAAACCTTGTTGTAGAAGTAGTCGTGAAGAACCCAGCAGAATTACTTTAACAGGAATATTGTCTAAGCTGTCTTCATCCCAAAGTTTTTTAATCGTTTCACTCCAGTTAGAAATTTTTTGAATTTCATCGATAATAAGCAATAGTTCACTGGAAGAAGATGTTTTTACTTTTAAACGAGCCGATTCCCATATTTGTTCTAACCAGGTAAAATTTCCGGCAGCAATGGCATCGGCCGATTGAAATATATAAGGAATTTCAAGTTTTTGACATAGCTGGTTAACCATGGTAGTTTTACCAACCTGGCGGGGCCCCATAAGCACCTGAATGAATTTTCGTGGTTCTTCTATTCTTTTTTTAAGTATATGTAGTTCAGCTCTCTCAAACATTAACATACAAATTACTCAATGCTGTGAGTAAAATTACTCAATAAATTTATTAAATCAAAATATGCATGACAAAAAAGAAATTGTCAGAAGGAATAATGCTGTTTCTGTTCGTTAGCAAAGCTTGTAGCAGATATAAGAGGTGAGAGGTGAGATTTCGGATATATGCGCTTTCGCCCTGTCGTACCTTCGTACTTTCGTACTATCGCCTTGTCGTACTTTCGTGAGATAGGGGGACGAGAGTACGAGGGTACGATAGTACGAAGGGACGGAGAAAAGTGTGAATTATTTTCTTCTTAAGTTCCACTTCTCGGGGTTTGATTGCATGTTTACAAGCATTGCGACGATATGCTCGTATTTGTCATACATTGCTTCATGTACTTGCTTTTCAATATATTCACATTCAAGCGCATAATCCAGCCATACTTGTGTTTCGGCAGCTTCACCTTCGTAATCGTTTAGCTTTGAAACAAAAGACCTGGGGTAAATCATTTTTCGCCAAGACATAGCAATATTCCCAGAAACGGATATTAAAGATCGTCTGATTTGGTCAGTAAACTAATTTAACTCTTATAATTCAAGTAAAATAAGCTTTAATTCAGGAATATTACGGAAACCTGTATCTGCTGTCAGTAAAGGCAAATCCAAATAAATCGATGTTGCTGCAATAATGGCATCAGGAAGTTTAATTGGATACTTCTGTAATAACTCCTTAACAACCCTTTTAATTTGAGGGCTAAGTTCAGAAATAACTGAAATCCACACTTGTTTCTCATCTAAATACTCAGCTACCTCAGCATTTCCGTCCAAAAGATAGATTAGCGGATTTGTGTCCGACACGATGCTAATTCCACTCATCTCTAATCCTTTTTTGATATTCCAATGCATCTTCACCCCATTTTACCTTACCGAGGTGGAGTTTTGCATCTAATTGTTTGCTGTGTTTTATCTTACGCAAAATATCATTAAGTTTCTTTTTGCTCATACCCTTTTTTATAACCAAAACCATAGTAAATCATATTTCTTCCAAAAGTACTGCTTTTTTGTAAGATAAAAAAGCCTGCTGTTTGCATGTTTTCCAGGAATCAGAAAGGGTTGTGCGATTGGTTGGCACGCTGAAGCGAACCTCAAAGATGCTGCAGCAGGCTATTTTAAATACTTCAAAAATCAACACTGAGCCTGCCCTGAGGAAACGAAGGGTTAATCCCTGATCGTCAATCCAACGGATTAGTGATTAACGATCAACGAATGTTGAAGTCAGAAGATGTTGCAGCCGGCTGTTTTAAGAGGGGATTTCTCACCATCTCTCATTCTCCCCTTCTCCCCAAACCCCTTCTTCTCTCAAGAAAGGTATCTTGTATTCTTCCAGTTCACAATGTGTATGTCTATTTTATTTCGTTCT
>CAZTAW010000205.1:0-6218 GCA_964611705.1 uncultured Bacteroidales bacterium | reverse complement strand
AATTTTCTCCCAAGGAGTCCTTCGGACAAATTAATATAGGTTCTAATATTCACCCTGTGAAATAAAATCGTAGATTTTGATGCAAAGCATCATTCCACAGGGTAAAAAAACACATTATGGTAAAATGTTTTTGAAAAATCGGCTCAAATCTTATTTATCCCACTTGTCCTGTGAAACCTCTTTTTGTTTCACTGGGATGAAATCACGGAGTGAATATTTCATAGGGATTTGACAGGGTAAAGGCGATCTTCAAGAGCAATTCCTGCGATTTTGGCTGAAGCCTGGGCAAGACGTATTTATCCAAAATCATTTGTGTCAAAAATAATAGATGCTTATGGCGAAGAGTTGGAAACAGAAGTATGGCTGGATATGGCACTGGACTATAAATACATCAACAAAGAAGTTCATAAAGCTTTCTTAGAAAAGTATTCAGAAATTCGAAAAATGTTAATATACTTGAGCAACAACCCAAATAAATTCTGCAAGTAGCAATTCCTTTTTCCCTTTCCCCTTTTCTATTAAATGTAGCCATGAGTCAGATTAATAGTTTTAGGGATTTGATCGTGTTTCAGAAAGCATATGAGGTCGAATTGGAGATTTTTGAGACAATGAAAAAAATTAGAGAGAGAGCACGAATTTCCACGAATTAAGCGAATTAACGCAAATTAATCCCTTACAAAATTTTTTTACAATCATTTGACATTATGCTTCTAAAACATTATTTTTGTGATGCATAACAATTATTTCCAATATGAAGTTTTTTAACCGTGAAAAAGAAATAAATCGTTTAACAAAAGCTATGGAGGCAGACAGCTTCAGGCTTATTGTGATTTATGGCAGACGCAGATTGGGTAAAACACGACTTCTGCAGCAAATCGCCAGGAAGGATGATATTTATTATATAGCTGATCAACAGGAAAGTCCGATTCAGATCCGGTCGCTTGCAAAACAAATCGCACTTAAAATTAAAGACTTTGACAGGGTATCCTATCCCGACTGGGAAAGTCTTCTTCTGGCTTTGGCCAGATGGAACAAAAAACGGAGAACCCTGATTATTGATGAATTCCCCTACCTTGTAAAAAATAAACCTGAGTTACCCGGTATATTGCAAAAACTCATTGATGATGAGCAGGATATTCCTTTTAAGCTCGTGTTATGTGGCTCTTCCCAGCAAATGATGCAAAGAATGGTCATCGATCAAAGCGCCCCCCTTTATGGCAGGGCTGATGAAATTATTAAAATAAACCCCATGAGCATATATTGGATGAAAGAGGCCCTTAACTGCACCAATGTGAGTGCTATAGAAGAATACAGCGTCTGGGGCGGGGTGCCGCGATACTGGGAGATAAGACAACAAGCCGGTTCATTCAGGGATGCTATTCTAAACCAGGTTTTTGATATGCATGGCTTGCTTCATGAAGAACCATTGAGATTGTTTCTTGATGATACCAGGGATTCGGTGCAGATGCATTCTTTGATATCAATTATTGCTTCGGGTGCACATCGCCTGAGTGAGATAGGATCAAGAATTGGAAAACCGGTTACCCAGTTAAACAGACCATTGCAACGATTGATTGAACTGGGTTATATTAAAAGAGAGATCCCTTTTGGACTTTCAAAACGCAATACCAAAAAATCCCTGTATCAGGTTGCAGATCCTTTTATGCACTTCTATTATAAATTTGTTGTCACTGAAAAGACCACGCTGGAATTAGGTTACACCGAACAAATATACAATGATGTCTTTCAGGAAGGTTTTTCTGACTATTGTTCCCAAATATGGGAAGAATTATGCCGGCGCGCTATTCCAAAGCTCATGACAAATAAGTTGTTCTCTCCGGGTGAACGATGGTGGGGGAATGACCTTTTAAACAATCCCTCCGAAATCGATATCGTTTCAGAATCGCGCGATAAGAAAGATATTCTCCTGGGAGAGGTTAAATGGTCATCTACCAGGAATATATCGGCTATTATGAAGAAATTAAATTATAAATCGCAATACCTGCCCTTTGTGAAAGGCAAAATTCTGCATAAGGTATTATTCGTTAAAAATAAGCCTGCCAGGCTACCGGACGATTATATCGTTTTCACACCCAAAGAAGTTATTGAAGCATTCCAGTAGCAGTGTTTGGAGGCGATATTGGATTATTCCAGGGAAGAGATGAGCGGTGAGATTTGAGAGATTAGAGATGAGAAATGAGAGCGTTTTACAGATCACTAAATCAACGAATGCAATGAATATCTGGTTTGATGAAATAAAAATGTACCTCGTTTTAGACGATGGAAGAGAGCTTTCTATTCAAAAAAATTCCCAAAAGAGGAAAAGTATGCATTGACGGATCAAATTCGCAGATCTTCCAGGTCTATTGGGTCTAATATTCACCCTGTCAAATAATTCAATATCATGCAGTTATTTTTTACTTATGTTTTACAAAGTTTAAAGGACAAGAAGTTCTATACAGGATATACTAAAGATATTGAATTAAGATTTGAGTATCATCGAAATGGATTGGTTGAATCTACTAAAAATCGAAGACCTTTAAAATTGATATATTATGAAGCCTGTTTGAATCAAAATGATGCTATACATCGAGAAAAGTATTCACCCTGTGGAATAAAATCGTAGATTTTGATGCGAAGCATCATTCCACAGGGTAAAAAAACACATTATGGTAAAATGTTTTTGAAAAATCGGCTCAAATCTTATTTGACGGGGTAAAGCAGAGGCTTGGCCAAGAAGGAGGTATGTAAAACATTTTGTTTCAAAACTTGTTGATTCTCAAAGCGAAGCAAATCCCGAAAAATGAAACTTAAAGAGAAAATGAGCTATTCATTAGCTCAATTCCGCACTCGTACTTTCGTACATTCGCACCCTCGTACCTTCGTACTATCACACATTCGTACCTTCGTAATAACACACATTCGTACTTTCTTACTATCAAAATTCTGTCATTGAAAAGAAATGGATCTTTGGCTACTTACTATCTACTAACTACTACTTACTTGAAATGGAGGAAGTAGGAAGACAGAGGTCAGAAGTCAGAAGCCAGCTCTCCGATCTCTGCCCTCTGTTCTCCGCTCCTCAAATTTCATCTCTTAATACTCAGATTACCCACATAAATTGGAATATTATTCTTAAATTTGGCGTATATTTTGGAATACTCATCATGAAAAACAGAAAAATAGCGGATTTAATCCTGGTACGCAATCGCTGGAAAACAGGGCGGATTATTGTATTAACCGGTGCGCGTCAAACCGGGAAAACCACCCTGATACGGCACCTGTTTCCTGATTACGAATACATATCGCTTGAAGATCCGGTGTTACGGAGTCGCTATTCCGGGCTGTCAGCTTCCCAATGGAAAACGCTTTATCCCACTGCAATCCTTGATGAAGTGCAGAAAGAGCCGGTGCTGGTTGAAAGTATAAAATCGGTTTACGACCAATGGGAAGATCCTAAATATTTTCTGCTCGGATCGAGCCAATTGTTATTGCTTGAAAAAGTAAAAGAGAGCCTGGCCGGCAGGTGTATTATTCTCGATATCTTTCCCTTAACTTTGCCGGAAATGCGTACAAGATCATGGAACGATTCCGTTGAGGATTCCTTGTTTCAAAGGGAATTAAAAAATGAAGCCGGCGGTGATTTTCTTCCTTCCTTTTTGTTGGACAAAAAAATGGCTGAAAAACAAAGAGCCTGGGATCATAACCTGATGTTTGGTGCTTATCCGGCCGTATCTGATGAATCATTAAGTGCAGATGAAAGATTTGTATGGCTCCGCAATTATGTACGCACCTATCTTGAGCGCGACATCCGCGACCTGGCATCGTTTCGCGATTTGGACCCTTTTGTAAAACTGCAGCGATACCTGGCAGAAAATACAGCCAGCCTGGTAAATGCCACGGCAATAGCCAACCATTTGGGGCTGACGTCCAAAACCATTCAGCGTTATATCCGATATTTCGAATTAAGTTACCAGTCGATTATTTTGTCAGCATGGTCAAAAAATCCAAATAAACGTTTATCAAAGATGCCTAAGATCCACTATATGGACAATGGAATTATTCAGGCGGTCCTGCAAAAAAGAGGTGGGATAACAGGAAATGAGTTCGAAAGCATGGTAGTGGGAGAAATCTATAAACAGATTAAAACAATAAATGCCGAAGTACAGCTTTTCCACCTTAGAACACACGATGGAAAAGAAGTGGATTTAATACTTGAATTGCCTGAATATTACCTCGCATTTGAAATAAAAATGACAGAAAGGGTAACAAAATCCAGTGCAAAAAACCTACACGGGTTGGAAATGATCCTCAATAAACCCTTAAAAAAATCTTATATCTTATCAAAGGACAGGGAAACCAAATATTTCGATGAAAAAACAGTGGCTTTAAATGCTGCAATGTTTTTGGGATGAAATAGCGATGTGGGGTGAAGGGTGAGAGGTGAGAGGTCGGAGGTCAGGGAGTAAGAAGTAGGGAGTAGGAAGTAAAAAGTAAGAAGTAGTTAGTAGGAAGTAGATAGTAGGTATTTTGTGCTAATCTGGCAGAAGCATTCGGAAAAAGAAAAATCCTAATCTAAATCATTTGTTTCGAAACTGAATGATGCGGAAGGTGAAGCGGCCGATCCGCCAGCTGGCCGCTGGCTTGATTATGCGCTTGAACGTGAATATATTGAAAAACAGGTGCATGAAGCTTTATATGACAAATACGAACATATCATCGCCATGCTCGTAAATACGCAGTCAAACCCTGAAAAATGGGAAATTAAAAGGAAATAAATCCCACATCTTTATCTCGTACTCTCGTACATTCATACTTTCGTACATTCGCACTATCACCTGCAATTCAGCGCATGTTGGAAAGCATGATCAATAATCCGGATAAATTCTGTAAATAGAAAAAGGAAAATGGAGATAAAATAAATTGATCAAGAGGAGGAATTCCCTATTCCTTATTCCCTTTTCCCTATTCCATTTTTCAATGTGATAAACAACCCGGAAAAGTTTTGCAAATAGCTTTATACTCCTTACTCACCGCTCACCGCTCACCTCTCATCTCTCACCTCTCAAAACTCACCTCTCAAAACTCATCTCTCATGAAAACTACCAAGGATTCAAATAGTCCATTAATTTTCATTGAAAAGTATTATCTTTGAATTAAATATTTGCGATATCTTTTTTTAATTTACAAAGCAATGACTACAGTTTTTATTGATACCAGTTCGGAAGAGGCAAGAAGAATCATTGAGTTTCTGAAATCTGTAAAATATGCAAAAGTTTTTGAAGGCAGAAAATTGAATATTGAAACTATTGATGCCATCAGTAAAGTTGAAGAAGGAGAAGTTACAGAATACGGTTCGGTAACTGAGCTAATGAATACCTTGAAAAAAGGGGATAATGTACAGGATTAGAACCTCTAAACGATTTGAGAAGGATTTTACGAGATGCTCAAAGAGAAATTATGATTTATCATTGTTGGAACAAGTGCTGGAATTGCTTGTGCTGGAAGGGAAATTGCCTCAAAAATACAAACCACATGTGTTGTCCGGTAATCTAAATGGATATTGGGAATGTCACGTAAAACCGGATTGGTTATTAATCTGGAAGCAGGATGATGAGAATCGAATAATTGATCTTGTTAGAACAGGTACCCATTCCGATCTGTTTTAGATCGGATTATGACCCAAAATGGAATCATTCAAAAAAACCTACCGCGATTTCGGGATCCTGTGTGAATCTTACTTTGATATTGATTTCAATGAAGTATTCTACGTGACGGACACCGGCAGGAGGTGAGACGGGAGGTTTGCTGTGAGGGACAGAGTGACGAAGAGACGAAGAGAGGGAGAGACGGAGGGACGAAGGGGGAGGAGAGCGCTATCACCCGGTCACACAATCACACAATCACCCAAATACAGAACCACCAACGATATTATCAAAGCAATTGAGGAAGGCACCTTTCCCCGGCAGGCCATGATGACCTTTCATCCGCAGCGGTGGAATGATGCGCTGCTGCCGTGGGCGAAGGAGTTGGTTTGGCAGAATGTGAAGAATCAAGTTAAAAGAATAGTTATTGAGAGAAGGGGGAGGTAGTAGGAAGTAGGAAGTAAGAAGGAAGTAGTAGATAGTAAAAAGTTGGCTGAAAACGAGCTACCTACTACTTACTACCTACTACTTACTAAAAATTTATATGAGCAATAATCCGGATAAATTCTGTAA
>CAZTAW010000204.1:0-6269 GCA_964611705.1 uncultured Bacteroidales bacterium | reverse complement strand
AGTAATATTTACAGTTAAATTTTTTATAAAATAATTTTATTATGAACATGAAAAAAGTTTTTACATTTTTAGCGATGGCTTTTGTCGTTTTTTCGGCAAATGCCCAAAGAGTTGATGCCACCACAGGCGCAACCGAAATTACGGTAACCACCGGTGCCGGCTATGCCGACGAAGTGTATTGGGGTTTTGAAACCTTTAACCATACCGTAGCAAGAAGTGCATGGGATATTGCATTTACAACCGCCCAAATGGATGTTAATATTTTGGCAAACAACGGAAACGGGGTAATGCTATATACCTATCCGAACGGAGATATCGACGATTGGGAAACTGTGGACACCACAGGTATGGCGTGGTCGCCAATGTTTAATTCAATCGAAAATTGGGAAATGGGAGCGTTTTTGCAAAACGCAGTTTCAGGCAGTGATTTTGATTACGGATGGGGTGTCTATAACATGACAACCCATAACATTACCGGCGACAGTATTTTTATTATAAAAGTAGCCGATAACGATTATCGAAAATTAGCAATTATCCATAAAGTTGCAATTGAAAACCAATGGGATTTTAAATTTGCCAATCTTGACGGCACCAACGAAGTAACCGCAAATTTTGATGCCGATGATTACAGCGAAAAACACTTCATTCACTATTCAATTATAGATGAACAACTTGTGGAACAAGAACCCGCAGCTGCCGATTGGCAATTATTGTTTACTAAGTATTACGATTATACCATTCCGTATTATGTATCAGGTGTTCTGGCAAAAAGCGGAGTGGCTGTTCAGGAAGTCAGGGAAAGCGGTTTAAACCAAGAAACTTTTACCGATTACGATGAAGCTGAGTTCTCAGAAAATATAAGCACTATCGGGAGCGACTGGAAATCATTCAATATGGGAACAATGCAATATGATGTAGCCGATACGGTAGTCTATTTTGTAAGAGAACTGCCGGATGGCGATATTTGGAAAATGTATTTTACCGAATTTGGCGGCTCTTCTAACGGCAATTATGTATTTATGCAAGAAAATCTGTATACTAGCGGAATTAATAATATAAATCAAAGTTTTTCAACCGTTTACCCAAATCCGGTTGCATCTGACTTGAACATTATTTACGCTATTGACGGCGAATGTACCTTGTCGGTTTACAATATTACCGGACAGCTTATCTATTCCGAAAACATTAGAAACAACCAACATTTGAATAAACACAGTCTGAATGTAAACGGTTTTCAGTCCGGTATTTACAATCTCGTAATAAAAGGGAAAACCCAAACTACAAGCACCAAATTTATCAAACAATAATTATTGTTATAGTTTTTTATAAGGCGTTATTTCGCAAGAGAGATAACGCCTTATTTAATCAAATTTTCTATGAAATACCCCGCGTTTATAGTCTTGGTTTTTTTTAGCCTTTTTGCTAACAGCCAAACAATTATTGAAGTTTTGGATGACCAAAACCAAGCAGTACCCTACGCTCATATCTGCTCGGAAAACATTCAATCAGGCAAAAGACATTACCATACCACCGACAAAACAGGGACAGTTCGTATGCAAATTAAGCCGAATACAATTTTGTCAATCAGCTACATGGGGTTTGCAACAATTATGGATACCATTACAAGTGTTCCGCCAAAATTAGAATATACCCTAAGCGAAAAAAGGTTTGATTTGGATGAGGTTGTAGTTACCGGACAGCACAAACCGGTACCTGTCGATAAATCAATATATCGGATAAAACTTATTGACAAAAACCTGATTGAAAGAAAAGCCGCTAATAATATGGCTGAATTGTTATCTAACGAATTGAATATCAGTATTTCACATGACCCTTCAACAGGCGCTGGATTAAAATTGCAAGGAATTTCAGGTCAAAATGTGAAAATTTTAATAGACGGCGTGCCGGTAATCGGGCGATTAGACGGCGACATAGACCTTAGCCAGATTGACCTGTCGAACGTTAAACATATTGAAATAGTGGAAGGTCCGATGTCGGTGATTTACGGCAGCAATGCCCTTGCCGGAGTTATCAATATCATCACAAATGATAATAAATATGCAAAAGTTAAATCGTCTGTAAACACCTATTACGAAAGTGTCGGGGTTTACAATGCCTATGCCGATGCGTCGGTCAGAAAAGATAAAAGTGTGTTTATTGTGTCGGGCGGGCGAAACTTTTTTGCCGGCTATGATATGGACAACACAACGCGTTCAAGCGAGTATAAACCTAAAGAGCAATACAATGCAGCTCTTAAATATTCCTACTTTGGTGATAAGATCAAAATAAATTTCAAAAATGATTATTTTTATGAACGATTATTAAACAGAAGCAATCTTATAAGTACACCATACAGCATAAAAGGTTATGACACTTGGTTTTACACACAAAGAGCAAACAGCGGATTGCAAATAAACCACACATTAAACAATAATTCATCCTATAATTTTCTGGGTGCATATTCCTATTACATACGATCAAAACAACGCTACTTAAAGGACATGACAAATTTGGAAACAAGACTAAGCCCTGCGGTTTCCGACCACGATACCACCACTTTTGATGCCATTACGGCGCGCGGAGTTTACAATTGGATTACAACAGACGAAAAATTCAGCATTCAATCCGGATTTGACATCAATTACGAACACGGGACGGGAAAAAGAATGATAAACCAGGAAGAAGACATTGCGGATTATGCCCTTTTCACAGGAATTATTTGGGATATTACTCCTGCCTTAGCTTTTCAATCCGGCATGAGAGCAGCCTACAACACCAAATATAACGCTCCGATTGTCCCTTCAATAAATTTGAAATATTCACTTAAAAACATAAATATCAGAGCTTCGTATGCACGTGGTTTTCGAGCCCCTTCGCTCAAAGAATTATATCTGTATTTTTTCGACAGTAATCACCAAATAGAAGGTAACGATAATCTAAAAGCTGAATATTCTCATAATTATAATTTCTCAACAGACTACAAATTTGAATTTGGTAAAAACAACTTTCAAATTGGGCTAAAAGGCTTTTATAATAATATTGATAACATGATTACACTGGTGCAGGTTGACCCTGAAAACGATTTGCATTACAGCAATCAAAATATTGGACATTTTGAAAGTATAGGCGGAGAATTGAATGCAGAATATCAATATTCCCCTTATCTAAGTCTGAAATCCGGATTTTCACGCTTGGGCAGGACTGATTCTTACAATGAGAATAAGTTCATTTTTTATAATAATTTCAATACAAATTTATCTGTAAATTTTTGGGGAAACACCGCAACTTTTTCAGTATTCTATAAGCTTTTCGGCAAATATCCCTTTTACACCTATTTTGATGACAATCTAAATGTAAACTATTTAGATATGTATCAAAATTTAGATATCAGTGCATCCAAAAGTTTTTGGAATAAAACCATAAGACTTTCCGTCGGAATAAAAAATCTATTCGACAATACAATAATCAACGGCTCAACCGGCACAGGGGGTGCACACGGCAATTCATCCGGCGTTTCATCCATTGCCGGTTGGGGTCGCACGTATTTTATTGGTTTGAAATATAATTTTGTGAAATATTAAAGCGAATTTCAAAATGAAAAAGACTGTAAACATCATATTTTTAGGTATAATCACCCTGTTTTTTTCAGCTTGCTTCAAAGAAGAAGCCATCATCGAATTACCGCCCACTACGGGCGATTTACAAGTTGGAGAAATTACGCAAAACATGTATAACAATCAGATATTCTTCAACTTAGGAACAAATTCCGTTGTAAAAACCAATGCAAATACCGATTGGGATTTGGGATTTGCCTGTGCTGCCGACACTTGGCACATTATTCTGAATAATTCAAAAGTGATGCTTGCCGGAAATTCGCAAACATCAAATTTTGAGCAAGTTACAGAAGTCGGGGATATTGAAATGAATTTTGATAATTCCGGCGGATACACAGACAGTTTAGCAATAAGCAATTGGTTAGATGATTCGGGAGAAGCTATGTCGGCAACCGGTTACGTGTATATTATAGACAGGGGATACGATGAAAATTATTCCCACCTGGGATACAAAAAAGTGCAATTTGAAACGCCCGAAAATAACAGCTATAAAATCCGTTTTGCCGATTTAGACGACAGCAATGAGCAAAATATCAGCATAGAAAAAAACGACGCAAAAAACTACATCTACCTGTCATTTGACAACGGAATTTCAAATATTGAACCCGCAAAAACCGATTGGACTTTACTTTTTACATCCTACCAAACCATGCTTTATGCCAGCGGAGAGCCGATGCCTTACCTTGTGCGCGGTGTATTGCTAAACCCATACAAAGTAAAAGCTGTGCCTGATACCACCTTTGACTTTTCGGAAATAATGATTAATGATACTGCCGATTTTAACTATTCCGCCCAAAGAGATGCGATAGGCTACCAATGGAAATATTACGATTTTGATAACGGCACATATTCAGTTACGCAAAACCAAAATTATGTATTAAAAGCGCAGGATAAATATTTCTACAAGTTACGATTTATTTCATTTTACAATGATGAAAATGAAAAAGGATTTCCTGTCTTTGAATTTTCCAAATTATAAAATCTCAAAGCAAAAAATAAAAATTGGTAATATGGCAAAAAGAAAATTTAAAAAGATAGCAATAATCACCCTTTTATTGATAGTGGTAATTGGCGGAATTTGGACGGCTTATTCAAAATTTATGTCGCCCACCAAAATTGCCGTAGTTAATTTTCCCGGTTTTACCGTAGAAAAAATGATGCGTGCCAACACCAATAATTGGGTGGAAATTAAACCCTTGGATTTGAGTGAAATAAACAGAATAGAACGCTATCCCCTGGTATTAATCCGGGGGCACGGCGTTCGTATCTCGCCCGCACAACTCGACCAAATACGGGAAGCATCCGAAAAGGGTGTGAAAATTTATGTGGCCGATGTAACCAATCCCGAATACGATTTAACCAACCTGGAAGGAAATGAACTGGATTATTTTGCCGACCTGTTGGAGAATAAAGGTTCCAAAAATTTCAGAAGCCTTTTTAACTATACCCGGCAACATATTGATAATAAAAAACTGTTTTTGCAAGCGCATGACAGCGCTGAAATTTTTCCTGATGATTACTTTTTTTATACCGAAGACGACCAAATTTTTGACACGGCAGATGAATACGAAAAATTCTATTATGAAAACGGCTTTTACAAGGAAGGCGGGGCTCGAGTTGCTCTGTTGGCCGGCAACATCAACATCCAAAATTCAAATGCCGAACATACCCTAAAACTCATAAAAGGACTTGAAGCAAAAGGCTTAAATGTTTTTCCTATCCGCTCTTTCGGCATAAAAAAATTGGAATTGCTGAAATCATGCAAACCCGACATTGTTCTGCTCCGCCCGCACGGAAGACTCGCAATGGGACATCAGGATAAAGCTGTTAAATGGTTAGAAGAACAAAACATCCCCGTGCTTACCCCGCTAACCGTTTACGGCGAATACGACAAATGGCTGAAAGACCCGCAGGGCATGTTTGGCGGGATGCTTACCATGAGCATTGTGATGCCCGAATTAGACGGAGCGGTTGCCCCTTATGCAGTGGTGGCTCAATATAGAACCAAATCGGGAAATCTGATTTACGACGGTATCGACAATCGAATTGAAAGTTTTAGTGAGCTTACCGCTAAATGGGCACACCTGCAAACAGCCAAAAACAAAGACAAAAAAGTGGCCATATACTACTTCAAAGGACCGGGTAAAAATTCACTCGTAGCTTCCGGGCTTGAAGTAATACCTTCGCTTTACAGGGTTTTGCAGGAATTGAAAAACAAAGGCTATAATCTTGCCAACTTACCCGAAACCAAAGAAGCGTTTGAGAAATTGATAATGAAAAAAGGGCCTGTGCTCGGTGCTTATGCACATGGCGCTTTTGACGAATATTTGAAAACCGGGGAACCTGTTTTGGTGGAAAAAGACACATATAAACAATGGTGCAGCCAGGCAATGCCTGCAGAGCTGTACAAATCTGTAACTGAAAAATACGGTGAGGCCCCGGGTGATTACATGAAGGTTGAAAAAAACGGTAAAGAATACATTGCAGTTACCGCTTTACAGTTTGGAAATGTGACCCTTTTGCCCCAGCCACTGCCCGGCATCGGCGATGATGAGCAGCAGTTGGTACACGGCGCAAATGTAGCGCCACCACATTCTTATATCGCATCTTACTTATGGACGCGTTTTGGATTTGAAGCCGATGCTGTTTTTCATT
>CAZTAW010000203.1:0-6284 GCA_964611705.1 uncultured Bacteroidales bacterium | reverse complement strand
TTTTTAAAAAACTGCCGGGTGCAATTATTGCAACAGGCATATTTGCAACTTTGCCGGTTTGCGCAGTTGCACGATACTATCCATGCTCAGCGTTATCAGCGGATCCTGCGGAGTTATCCGAAGGCTGTTTTCAACTCAAAGCGCGCTAAGCCCCCAGGGCAGCGGTGAAGCGGCCCTGCCTGCCGCTATCCAGTTCCTGCTTAAACTGCTGCCCGAATTCCAGGTCATCCTGGGGTGAGAAAAACAAACTGCTTACCTCATCGTCATTGTCTTTTTTACATCCGATGAAAGTGAAACCAACAAGAAGTATTGGAATGAGTAATATGCGAAATGCTATTTTCATGGCTTAAGTTTTAACAGATTAAAAGTAATAAAATATTTTCACATAACATGGATTTCGATAAGGTACAGAATAATAAGTCCTGACACTTTAAACAAAGGCCAGGATTTATGAATAATACATTTTAACTGTTTTAGGAACCAAGTGTAGCTATCATCACAGCCTTTATAGTATGCAACCTGTTTTCTGCTTCATCAAAAACAATGGATGCTTCCGATTCGAAAACGTCTTCGGTAACTTCCATACTTTCGAAACCGAATTTCTCATGTATCTCTTTTCCAACTTTGGTATCCGTGTTATGGAATGCGGGCAGGCAATGCATGAATTTAGCTTTCGGATTGTCTGTTTTTTCCATCAGCTCTTTATTTACCTGGTAGGGTTTCATCAACTTAAGTCTTTCGTTCCATGCTTCATCCGATTCGCCCATTGATACCCAAACATCCGTATAAAGAAAATCACATCCTTTTACTGCTTTTTCCGGGTTTTCAGTAATTGTGATCTTAGCGCCGGTTCCCCTGGCGATTTCTTTGGCCTGGGTAACCAACTCATCATCCGGAAGCAACATTTTGGGTGCACATGACCTGAAGTCCATACCCATTTTGGCTGCACCTATCAGCAATGAATTACCCATGTTGTTGCGGGCATCGCCGAGGTAACAAAAAGAAATTTGATGCAGAGGCTTATCGCAATGTTCCATCATGGTTAGAAAATCAGCGAGGATCTGTGTCGGGTGGAACTCATTTGTCAGACCATTCCATACCGGAACACCTGCATATTTTGCCAATTCTTCAACAATTTCCTGCCCAAAACCGCGGTATTCTATTCCATCATACATTCTTCCCAAAACACGTGCTGTGTCTTTTACGGTTTCTTTTTTCCCCATTTGCGATCCGGTAGGGCCGAGATAAGTAATATGTGCTCCCTGGTCCAGTGCAGCTACTTCAAAAGCGCAGCGTGTGCGGGTTGAATCTTTTTCAAAGATGATTGCAATATTTTTGCTTTTGAGTTTTTGTTCTTCTGTGCCTGCATATTTTGCCTTTTTCAGATCTGCTGAAAGATTGAGCAAAAACTTAATTTCTTTCGGTGTGAAATCCAGTAATTTTAAAAAACTCCTGTTTCTGAGATTAAATGCCATAATGTATTGTTTTTATGTTGTTTTTTTCGGATAGCAAAATTAGGCATTTTTAGTAAAAAAAGTTCAATTGAATATTATGTCGGATAATTATCAGGAGCATACTTTTCAATGGGATGGTTATTTTCTCCACATTTTAATTAGAGTCCAGAATCCCACAATACCGGCCAATACGAATATACCATGCCCAACCCATTTAACATGCTCGAGCTGGGAAATTATTGCAGCACCGATAATCAGGGATGCCAGAATAATTGAGCTTGAAACATTTTTGCTGATCTTGTCAAACTTACCGAGTATGTTGTTAAGATTCTCTATCTCAAGCTTCATCTTGAGATCACCTTCCTTGGTTTTGTATAAAATTTCAGCAATATTTCCGGGTAATTCCTTTATCAGGTCAAAATAATCATTAATGGTAGCAAAAATGCTCTTTGTAAGTTTTTTGGGGCTAAACTGCCTTTTCAAGAGATTTTTGGCATAAGGTTCCATTTCCTTGGCCAGGTCAATTTTGGGGTTAAGCAATGTAGCCACGCCCTGAATGGTAATGAGTGCCTTGATCAACAAATAAATAGTCGGGGGTATTTTCAGGTTGAAATTAATAACAATATCAATTGATTTATTCATTACCTCCCCGAAGTTAATTTCCTTAAATGAAAGATATTGATAATGCTTCATCATGTCGGAAATCTCAAACTCAAGCTCGTCAAATTGTTCATAATGTTTTTTGTTGCAAAGCAGAAGCATGGCTTCGGTCATTTTTTTAGGATCGCGTTGCAGATATCCGAGACCATATTTCCCCAAAAAATCCATGTGATAGGGTCGGAGGGAGCCCATCATACCGAAATCAATAAACACAACTATATTGGGCTTTTGAATAAAAATATTTCCGGGGTGAGGATCGGCGTGGAAAAAGCCGTAGGTAAAGATCTGCTCGAAAAGCAGTTTTACTCCCCTGTGTGCAATTTCTGCGGGATCATTTCCCTGGGCTTTGACTTCATCAATATTGTGAAGTTCTGCGCCTTCAACAAATTCTTCTATGATGATATATTTATTGGTATAATCCATGAATACTTTAGGTACATGGATCAGGGGATTATCCTTAAAATTATGCGCAAAACGAAGCATATTGGCAGCTTCATTGTTGAAATCCAGCTCTTTTTTTATTGACTTCCCGAATTCTACAACAATACCCACAACATCAATAGCCTGGAAGTCAGGATTGTTCTTTTGTATCTTTTCCGCAAAATAATGCATCAGATGCAAATCGAGCATTATGGTATGTTCAATACCCGGTCGTTGAATTTTTATTGCTACCTTTTCTCCCGTGTGTAAAACACCTTTATATGCCTGGGCAATGGAAGCTGAAGCCAGATGTTTACGTTCAAAGGATTTAAATACCTTATCAATAGGTTTTTTGAGCTGTTTTTCGATTTCAGCAACAGCAATATCATCCTCCAGCGGATGGGCATCATCCTGAAGCTTTTTCAATTCATTACGTATTTCTTTTTTCAACAAGTCGGGGCGGTCGGCAAGAATTTGCCCGAACTTAACAAATGTTGGTCCTAAGGCTTCAATGGCATGTCTTATTCGCTGATATTCGGAAATGGATTCGATTTTCGCCCTTCTTTTCCTCGTTACCAGGTGTTTTCCAAATCCACTTTTGTATACAAATTCACCGAAACCATAGTTCATCAGAATTGAAATGATCTCTCTTGCGCGGCTGATTTGGTGGACTGCCAGTCCGATCTTTGATATGTTCATATATGCAAATTGTAGGTTTAAGAATGAATAAAAGTAATGGATTTAGAGCAAATAGCAAACTTTTCTCTGTATTTGATTCATTTTTTCTTTTCTTCCGACTCAAGCAGATGAATTTCGAGCTCGGCCAGAAAAAACGAAAAATTTCTAATATTGTCAGTTTTCAACGTAAAAGCAGTGATTACATTTTGGATTGATTTTATCCTGCGTAAATAATCACTAAGCAGATCAGATGGTACAGTTTTGTGACAAACCATCAGATAGTCAATATGCTTAAAAACAGGGAATAAAATACAATTCTTATTTTTGTTTTTAATCAGGCTGATATTGGGGGATGATGGATTACTACAGTAAAATAAAGGAAAGAACATATATTCTTCCTTTCTTTTGCCGAAATGAAAATCTTCAATTTTTTTAAGCTCGGTATTAAGGGATTTGTTTAGATGAAAGCATAGTTTATATTCTTTTAAAGCAGTTGAAATGCCTATTATGCTAAACTCATGCTCCTCTTCAAGATATAAAGTATGTTTTTTTGGCATTTTTAAGAAACAAAAAATCAGGAATTTTTACAAATCCTGATTTAAAAATAAGGAAAAAAATTATTAATTCAGAAATTCATTTTTCCAGATTGTATCTGTGAGGGTTTTGAGTTCCTCATCATATTTTTTCATATTGTTATAGTATGTCTTGTCCCTGAGTATTTCTTCAGCTTCTTTATTTTCACCCTTCACGCCCTCGGACATAATATTTTTTCTAAAGTTTTCATAATGATCTCTGATGGAGCAAGGCATAAGCCAGTTGCCAGGATTTTTTTTGTCATGCAAGCCGTATTCATCTTGCCATTTGTGACCATTCTGCATAAACTTAGACATAACTGCATCACCGAGTGACCGTCCGTTTTTATAAAGATCGTATACATTATCCACGTAATAGGGAACAAAAACACAAGGCATGATATTTCCGTTCCAGTCAATATAAATATGTCCACGATTAGCGCCATAAGCTATACAGCCATGAGTAAGCACCCCGCTGTTCCAGAAATCAGCAATGCTGTATTTTTTCTCAGCAAGCATTTTTTCCCACATTCTGAACATTTTAACTCTTTCCTCGGGCTGAACTACAAGATCGAATGTTTCTTTTCCTCTTCCGATAGGCATAAACTGGAATTGCCACATATAGGTAGCTCCCAATTCATCAAAATAAAAGTCATAAAATTCATCTTCGAGTAAAACATCAACATTTTCGCTTGTAGCGGTAACTGATACGCCAAAAGGAACGCCGGCTTCCCTGAGGTTTTTAAATCCTTCAAGTATTTTTTTATGAACTCCTTTACCACGTCTTTTATCAGTATCATCTCCATATCCTTCAACTGAAATGGCAGGTGTAACATTTCCGAGCTCGGCTAGTTTTTCTGCTACTTCTTTTGTAATAAGAGTTCCGTTGGTGTAAACCAGGAAAAACATATCGTTATACTTCGCGAAAATGTCTATCAGTGTTTTACCATCGCTTTTATAAATAAAAGGTTCGCCACCGCTAATGGTAATAAATCTTCCATTGAAAGAATCGTGTACTTCATCAACAATTTTGTCTACCATATCATACGAAAGGGTAGGAGCTGTTTTTGCGTTTGATGAAGCATAACAACCTACGCAATTAAGGTTGCAGTGTTGAGTAGGTGATAAAACAATAAACATGGGTGGATCAACCCCGTATTTCTTAATGAATGATGAATTATCCCTGGCCGGGTCTTTATCTTTTACCATAGAAACTTCCAAACTGGAGATAAAATCTCCAAAGTTTTTTACGAAGTTTTTGGAAATGTACTTTTTGTCAATGTTTCTTTTAACGGAGTACAACAGGGCAGATAAATATTCGTATTTTTTTTGTTGTACCGTTTCCAGGTTCTCTGATCCGTTAAGAACTATGTTCTTATACAACCTTTTGTCAACATTTGTAGTAGCGAGATTCCTAAAAAGCTTAACCCTTGTGTATAAGTTTAATGCAATCATTCCGGCTGTTGATTTCATAATGCAAAATTTTTTGTGTTCATACTTTCTATATCAATTATGTTGTATTTTCATGCGAATTTCTTTTTTTCAAAACCAAAATTTTCTGCATAGCACCGTAAATATATAATTTTTTTTTGACCTGACAATATAATCTTGCTATGATTATAATTTAGGATGAATTCCTATGGTTTGGGACGCCTGAATTTAGTTATCATGTCTGGAAATTTTAAGAAAAGCTTTTTCGGAAGCAATTTGTTCTGCACCTTTAATAGAGAAGTCGAAAGCTGTACTTACTTTTTTGTTGTTTACTATGATTTCAACCTCATATTGTTTATTATAGCTATCACCCTTTTCTTTGGTAACATTAAAGCTGATTTCATGCTTTTCTTTTTGGGCCCATTCAAGAAGCTTGCTTTTATAGTTATTTTCCTGTTTTTCGAGTTCATCTATGTCATAATGAACGTTGATGATCCTGTCAACGATGATTTTTTTGGTGAGTTTATAACCTTTGTCCAGATAAAGTGCCCCGATAAAGGCCTCGAATGTATCACCGTTTATTGATTTGCAAATACTTTTGGTATCCTGATCGGATTCTATGAATTTGTCAAGGCCCAGCTTTTTGGATATTTTATTGAGTTGTGACCTGTTTACAATTTTGGATCGCATTTCAGTCAGGAAGCCTTCATCTTTAAGCGGGAATTTTTTAAAAAGAAAATCTGCGACAGTAGCGCTAAGCACTGCATCACCAAGATATTCGAGCCTTTCGTTGCTCACTCTTACACCCGATATTACTTCTTTTGCTACGGATTTATGCCGAAAGGCAAGTTTATATAAAAAAATATTTTCGGGATAAATCCCGAAAATATTTCTTATATACCTGTATAAATGTTTATCTGAAGAAAAATAAGTCTTAACAAAAGAAGTGAACAGAACTTTCAACTTTACTCTTCAAATTTTTTAAAGATAATTGATGCATTATTCCCACCAAAACCAAAAGTATTACTTAAAGCATATTTAATCTTTGTTTTTTTGGCTTTATGGTATG
>CAZTAW010000202.1:0-6290 GCA_964611705.1 uncultured Bacteroidales bacterium | reverse complement strand
GGGTACCAAAGCCCCCTGGCAGGACAATATAACCTTGTGAATATTTCATGAACATCACTTTGCGCACAAAGAAAAAATCGAATTCTATCAGTTTATCCGCATCAATAAAAATATTTGGTCTTTGTTCGTATGGAAGTCTGATATTCAAACCGACTGATTTTCCTCCTGAAGAATGTGCACCTTTGTTGGCAGCTTCCATAATTCCTGGCCCGCCTCCGGTAATCACTCCAAACCCTTTTTTGATAAGCAAAAAGGCGATTTCCTCTGCCATTTTGTAATATTTGTTGTCAGGTTTGGAACGGGCAGAGCCAAATATGGAAACACAAGGGCCAATAGCGCCAAGTTTTTCAAATCCTTCAACAAATTCGGAGATCACCTTGAATATTTGCCAGGAATCATAAGTTTTGATCTCATTCCAGCTTTTTTCTTTAAAGGCTTTTCTGATCTTGTCCTCTTCTTCTTGCAAATTCATGTCAATGAAATATTAATCACGCAAAGATAAGGTATATTAACAGAAAAACAGAAAAAGCTATATTCGGCCGATAATATACTGAATCTTACAAGAAATGCAGTACATTTTTTTGTTAGATGCAGTTATACCGATAGGAACATCAGCTCAATCATTGCAAACCTGTTCCGAATCGGTATAAAAAATTGTTATTTATCAAGATGCACGATATCAATACTTCCGTTAATGATCATGTCCATATCCATATCCTGATCCTGCAACTGGCTTTTCATTTTTGCCTTTCCCTCAATAACGGATTTATTGCTTAGAAGTAAGCCACGTTGATTGTCGAAAACAATGTCGAAGTTAGCTGTACGGTCGAAGCTGAGTATATCAACGGTTACGGCGTTTATACCTTCTCCCATGTTGCCTTTTAAATTGGTGAGTTCAAAGGGAGATATAGCTGAAAATACCTGATATGTTTTACCGTCTTTAATCATATCCTCCTGGCGCTTAAAAGTAACTTCTTCTTTTACCTCGGGTTCTATTTGTATGTCTCCCATGTTACCAAGTGTAAATGGCATATTCCATGTGTCTCCCACACCGGTTTTGCTATGGGTGAAAACAATACCCAACAACCCCACAGAGGATTCCATGAATTCATTCCAGAATTTTTTAAAACTTTCGCTTCCCTGTATTTCTTTTACTTTGCCGTTATTGTATGTAATAACGGTTCCTGATTCAAAAATACCTTGCATTTCGCCCAGTATTTCCTTTGATTCTTCTTCACCGATCCCTTTTTCTGTATCTATAAAAACTTCACCGTTGGCAGTACCTAACATTTTCCTGTCTTTCATATCCATAACAATATCCGCACCGGCTTGAGACATATCCCAGTGTATTTCAATGTTTTCGTTTGTCATATATAACCATGTCTCTTCGGGATTGATTTTTTCGGGAGTAAGCTTGATGTTATAGCTCATTTCTACTTTCATGGTTGTCTTATAATCTTGTCCGAGCACCTGTATATTCATATCCATGTCAATAACCGAGCTTACTTTATAATACATTGCTACTCCTTTTTCAAAACTGAAGGTGAATTGCTGTGGCTGATCGGTTTGCTGGGCGACCACTGCAACTTGCGATAGCAGTATAAATGTCGTTATTAGAAAAAAACTCATTGATCTTTTCATGTTTCTTGTATTAATTTGATTGAATAATATTACCATTATTTTTTATAAAGATATGAAACAAATGTAACCTTTTATTGGATTGGAGAAAAATTATTTTTAACTCAATTCTTCTTTCAAATACTGCCCGGTATAGCTTTCTTTTATTTTGGTGATTTCTTCGGGTGTGCCGGTGGCAATGATTTCCCCGCCGCTTCTTCCTCCCTCAGGGCCGAGGTCAATGATGTGGTCAGCTACTTTAATGACTTCCATATTGTGCTCGATGATCAAAACAGTATTTCCACGGTCAACCAATTTGTTTAATACATCCAGCAATACTTTGACATCTTCAAAATGCAGGCCGGTTGTTGGTTCATCAAGGATATACAGTGTTTTTCCGGTATCTTTTTTTGAGAGTTCGGCCGCAAGCTTTACGCGTTGTGCTTCACCGCCCGAAAGTGTTGTGGAAGATTGTCCCAGGGTGATATATCCCAGTCCTACATCCTGTATTGTTTTAATTTTGTGGATGATAGAAGGAATGTTCTCAAAAAACTCTACAGCCTGGTTGATGGTCAGATTCAAAACGTCGTTAATGGATTTGCCTTTGTATCTGACCTCAAGCGTTTCACGGTTGTAACGTTTTCCGTTGCATGTCTCGCATTTTATGTAAACATCGGGCAGGAAATTCATTTCTATAAGTTTCATACCACCGCCTTTGCATGTTTCACATCTTCCCCCCTTGACATTAAATGAAAAACGACCCGGTTTATAGCCTCTGATCTTAGCCTCGGGTAGTTGGGTAAAAAGTTTTCTTATTTCATCAAATACTTTTGTATAGGTTGCAGGATTTGATCGGGGTGTTCTTCCGATGGGCGACTGGTCAATTTCAATGACTTTATCAATGTTGTTTATCCCTTCTATCTTATCATATTCTAGGGGGCGTTTCACTGATTTATAAAAATGCCGGCTCAGGATAGGGTAGAGGGTTTCGTTGATCAAGGTTGACTTGCCGCTTCCTGAAACACCGGTAACACATACCAGTTTGCCAAGTGGAAGTAACAGGTTAACATTCTTTAAATTGTGTCCCTTTGCCCCAAAGAGTTTAATTTTTTTTGTATCCCCGTTTCTTCTGATTTCAGGTATGGGGATTTCCTTAATTCCGCTTAAGTAATCGCATGTCAGTGTATGGCAATGGTGCATCTCCGATGGGGTTCCTTCAGCCACGATTTCTCCGCCATGCCTGCCGGCACCGGGGCCAATATCCACAACATGATCGGCTGAAATAATGGTTTCTTTATCATGTTCAACAACGATAATTGAATTTCCAATATCACGAAGGCCTTTCAGTGAATTAATCAATCGGATGTTGTCTCTTTGGTGCAGACCGATACTCGGTTCATCAAGAATATATAAAACGTTGGTCAATTGAGAACCGATTTGTGTAGCCAGTCGGATGCGCTGGGCTTCACCTCCTGAAAGGCTCTTTGTAGGGCGGTTCAGGGTGAGGTAATCAATACCCACATCCAGCAGGAACTGAATACGCGTCCTGATTTCCCTTATCACTTCTCCCGCAATACGAAGCTGTGATTCCGATAGTTTTCCCGGCAGGGTTTCAAACCATTTGTCGAGCAAAACAACATCCATATTGGCGAGTTCCGAAATGTTTTTTTCAGCAAGCCTGAAGTGCAGGGATTCTTTTTTTAGCCTGGCTCCCTCACATTCCTGACAAGTGATAAGGTTCATAAAATTGTTTGCCCATCTTTTTATACTTGTAGATGAACTTTCCTGGTATTGATTGGTAATAAAGTTTACAATGCCTTCGAAATTCAGGGTATAGGTTGAAGTAATCCCAAGTAATTCTTTTTTCACCGTAAATGATTCGTTCGATCCGTAAAGTATGGTTGTAATTGCTTCTTCCGGGAGTTTTTTTAACGGGGTGTCGAGGGTAAAATCATATTTATGCCCGATAGCTTGCAATTGATGAAATATCCAGTTGTTTTTGTATTCACCTATAGGAGCAAGCCCCCCTTTGTGTATGCTTTTTGATTTGTCGGGCATGATCTTTTTCAGGTCAACTTCGGAGATTGATCCCAGTCCGTTGCATTTCGGGCAGGCACCGTACGGTGAATTAAAAGAAAATGTATTGGGTTCGGGTTCGTTGTAGGAAATCCCTGTGGCCGGGCACATCAATTTTCTGGAAAAATAGCTGATCTTATCACTTTCCGTATCAAGAACCAGAATGCTATCTTTTCCATGCCTGAGGGCAGTCTGAACGGATTGGCTAACGCGGTTCCTGTCGATTTTTTCGGGGATGATCCGGTCTATTACAATTTCAATATCATGAACTTTATAGCGGTCGGCTTGCATGCCAAAGCTGATTTCTTTGATTTCCCCATCAATCCGGACACGCAGGTATCCCATTTTTCGAATTTGCTCAAAAAGTTCACGGTAGTGACCTTTTCTTCTTCTTACAACCGGGGCAAGTAAAATAATTTTCCTGCTCTCGTATTTTTCAAGTATCAGGTTGATGATCTGTTCTTCACTGTACCGGATCATCTTGTCTCCGGTATTGTATGAATAAGCATCTGCTGCACGGGCAAAAAGTAGTCTCAGAAAATCGTATATTTCTGTAACCGTACCAACAGTGGAGCGGGGGTTTTTGTTAATTGATTTTTGTTCGATGGAGATCACAGGGCTGAGTCCGTTGATCTGATCTACATTAGGTCTTTCAAGCTTACCGATAAATTGGCGGGCATAAGCGGAAAAGGTTTCCATGTAGCGTCTCTGGCCTTCCGCATAGATAGTGTCAAAAGCCAGAGACGATTTACCGGAACCGCTCAAGCCTGTCACAACTACAAGTTTATTCCTTGGAATACGCAGGTTGATGTTTTTTAGATTATGTTCGCGTGCTCCGAAAACTTCCAGATGCTGGTCTTTTCTAATATTATCCTTACTATGATCCCCGTTTTTTTCCATGTTAGAAATACTGTGCAAATTTACCTGATTTATTCAAATCCTTTTAAATAAAAGAACAGGGAAATAAACATTAAGTTAATATCCCTGTTATTTTGACAACATAAGTTAATAAAAGACAAACAATACGATTGTTTCGGTTAGCTTATGCAATAATTTACACTTAGTTTGGTAATAAAAGCCACCAAATCATTTGTTTATCTGCATAATTCAACATCGTTGATATTCTTATAATGAATTCCGATTTCACCAACTGTTCCGTAAGTGAATTCAATTCGTAAAGTTCCGTAAGGCATCTCATAGAGGAAAGTGTATTCATCAGGCTTCATTTGCGGTTCGCCAAAAATTTCAATCACTTTCTCACCAGATACGCCCATGATACCGGGTTGCATTCCTTCGGCAGGAAACTGTTCCCGTACTTCCAGATAATCCCGGTAGGTGTAAAAATAAAAATCATGATCCAGAAAGAAGATACCTCCGCCACAATTGAAATCAGTACCTTCTTCGGTCTCACCTGTAAAACATGTAAAGGCCGTTTTAACTTCTTCAGGGGAAGCTGTGGGCTTAACTCCATTCAGGGTGCCTTTTTTAATATCGAGCTGCAATGTTGAACAATCCGCCGGGAATTTTTGCACTTTCGTTGTCTTGCAACTTGTAATGATCATGCCTGTTAGCGCAATAAGCACTATAAAAACAGTTTTTTTCATATGACTAGAATTTTGGTTAATAATGTGTTATGGATTAGTGTATTATATGTTTTTCTTTTCATGTCTTTAAAAGATATGCCAATTTACGATAAAAAATTAATTAGGTGAACAGCATACCTGTGAAATCAGAAAAAATATTTCCTGGATTTTCATGTTGTTTAATTTATAATCTTCAAAAAGAAAAGTAACCCACATTGAATAACAAAGGTTTGCTTAAGACAACGCTCAGAAGAGTTTAATCCGCCTGAGTCGGGCGAGGGTTAATTCCCCGCCCCTTGGGGCGTTTTTCAATATTCCATTTAATACTCCGCTGCTTTGCGGCGGGGTAGTTTATTTTTTGTGACAGCCTTTAATATGTCAGGTATTCCTTTTTCGGAATTTTGATCGTATATGTCCTTGCTTCTTTGTTTGTAAGGTAAGATTGTCTGAGCCAGGGATTGAATTCTTTCAATATCCTGTAATTGATCCCATATTGAAATGCGAAATCAGCCCAGCTTTTCACAGCGGTATCCACGCTCACTTCGTATGTGGGGATAGGTGGATAAAAATCTTTATTCTTAAGGCTGAACATGTAATCTCCGGGATTTTCAAATATTGCCTTTATTGCCAGTATCCGGAATATATAGCGTTCAGTTTCTTCGTTTAATAACAGGTCGTAATAGTTTTCAACTTTTTGCCTTTCAACCTGTCTGTTAATGCCTCGTTTTCCGGCATTAAAGGATGCAGCGACAATTGTCCAGTTCCGGTAATCTTTATAAGCATCCTTAAAATATTTACAGGCAGCCTCAGTAGCTTTCTCAATATGGTATCTTTCATCCACTTCATCATTGATCTCAAGACCATAATCTTTTCCCGTACCTTTTAAGAATTGCCAGAAACCTACGGCGTTATCAGGTGAGATGGCCTGACTTAATCCGCTCTCTATCACGGAAATGTATTTGAAATCATCAGGTATACCGTTTTCCTTGAGTATGGGTTCAATAATCGGGAAAA
>CAZTAW010000201.1:0-6291 GCA_964611705.1 uncultured Bacteroidales bacterium | reverse complement strand
AAGCTTTCGGGAGTTTGATGAGGGGGTTGAAAGGAAAAGGCCTGAAATTGAGGTTTAACCCATTACCGCTTTTCCTTTCACTCTACTCTACTGTTTCATTTGTGAACATTTGTGGATAATAAAGGCCTGTTCGAATAATTCAATATCGCCTCCAAACACCGCCCCGCCGTCTCCCCATCCCAAAGCTCCGGCCTGACGGGTTTTCTCTTTTGCGAAAAACTGGGGATTTACAATTGCGAAAAATTGGGGATTGTAAATTTGCTATTTACATGCGGCCTGCCTTGAGCGCAATTTGGTATTCTTCCCTGATGCGGTTGATGTTATTTACTACCCGCACACTTGCGCCGCCGTGTTCACGCAGGGTTACGGGGCGTTCGGTGTTCCAGCGGAGGGTGAGGCAGGGGGTGCCCAACATGCAGCACTCTTCTTTCGCCGGCTCGCCTTATCTCACATCGCTCCTTCGAGTGCTGTAACTTCAGTGGACTGAATATACATGCCTGTTTAACTTTCGAAATTGATGAGACCGCATCAAAGCTTCTTTGTTCGCTTTTGTTGATAACAGGTATTCTGTTTCATGCAAAAACCGGATAGAAGAATAGCACGCGGATAAAACGGATGCATTAGGCATTGCGGATTTTTGCGAATTTTGGGCGAATTATCGCTAACTGTTGACGTTTGGGTTGAGTATTCGTTAATATTCGATGAATATAACTTGCTGACTGTTGCACAGGTGGCTAAGTTGGATTTATAAAAGCCCTTCTACCAAAATGTCTTCGTCCAGATCTTCCCAATGGATTCCTTCACCTTCGCCGATAAACCTCCAGTTGTTTCTTTGTTCAGGGCTTGCATCCCGTAATGAGGGAAACCAGTTTATTGGAACAGAAAGTTCTCTTCCATCGTCTAAAACGAGGTACATTTTAATATCATCGAACCAGATATTTACTGCATTCGTTGATTTAGTGATTTGTAAAACGTTCATCCCATTTTATATTTAGAAGTTCAATATTTCCCAAAATTATCTTTCTTATTTCACTGATTTCATTTGCATTAAACCTTTTTGATTTTACCAGTTCTGCATTTTTTAAAAGAAATTTTGCAGTACTTCTTTCCTTTTCAACATGTATATGCGGAGGATGATGGTCGTTAATATACTGAATCTTACAAAAAATGCAATGCATTTTTTTGTTAGATGCAGTTATACCGATAGGCGCATAAGCTCAATTATTGCAAACCTGTTCCGTATCGGTATATAAAAGAAAAACCGATATCCTTTTGTCCGCAATATTGTTGGCATATTTTTTATCTCAAAGTTAATCATTTTTGGCTTAATAAGAAATGGTTGTGGATTATTAATCATAGAACCGAGCATCTTGCCGACTTCCAGGGTTTCATTTACTAATTCCTGATGAAGTTCAGCGGATATGTATTCGCAATCTTTGGTGAAATCCAGTGCGGAGTTGGTTTCACTGTTTTCGCCGTCACAATCAGTTAATTTACTGATGAAATGGGCTTCATATCTCTTTTCGCCCAGGCTTCGCGTAGATTCAAGCATACAGATCTGGAAGATCTTCTTTACCCTTATGTTTTCTGATTTCTTTCATGACTTCAGATATTAATCTCTTGATATTTGATTAAGCCTCTACCACCATCGTATCATCGTACCTTCGCCCCATCGTACCTTCGCCCCATCGCCACCAACACCCTCTTCCCCAAATTCTTCACATTCTGCCAAACCAGCTCCTTCACCCACGGCAGTGTCTTGTCGCTCCAGCGTTGGGGGTGAAAGGTGAGCATGGCTTTTTGGGGGGAAGTTGTTCTCTTCCTATCCGGCTTCCAGTGCTACTTTCCAGAGAGGGACAATTTTTATGGTTTTATCTTTTGTTTTTATATCTTCTGAGTGGTTGTAAGTGTATATTGTTCCCAGGCTCAAATCCAGTCCCTCCATTGCTTTTAACAACGATTTAACTTCTCTTTCCCTGGTATCGTCGTTTCCAATGTTGTAACAGGCCTGTATTAACTTTTTGTGTTCTGGTTCATTGATGAAAAAATCCACCTCTTTATTGTTTCCAGCCTTATAGTAAAAAATTTCCGGGTGCTTTTGCTGTAAAAAATTGAAGGCCAGGTTCTCAAACAGGCGCGATTTATCGGGTGAAACCCTGTTGAGAAAGATGAAGGAATTATCGGCCAGGTAAGTTTTTCGTTTCGACTCGCGCTGAACAAACGAATTGCGGTAAGGATAAATGTTGGTTGTAAGAAACGGTTCGGGCAAAATATTGAAATAATCGGTTATCGTGGGTATGCTGGTTTTATAAACCGATATGATTTTATTAGCCAGGCTGGTCACCGAAAAATCTTTGGTTATGTTTTCCGTTATTTTACTGACAATTAGTTTCAACAGGTAATCGTCTTTCCATTCTGTTTGTTAACTGTTTCTTTGCAAATATAGCATTTTTTATAAAGTGCAATTTAATAAATATTGTCAAATCCCTATGAAATATTCAATTCTGAACCCCAAGCGTTGTAAAAAGATGATTACCTCATCGGTCATCTTTATGAACTCTTCATTTGATAAGTTTTTGCAATCAAAATCCAGGTCTTCAGAAAACCTGTCAATTCCTTTTGTTAACCGAAGATTTGCCCTTTTTGATGCTGCTCAAAACTATCACACCATCGTACCTTCTCAACTTCTCATCTCTCATCTCTCATCTCCTCTCTCCACAAATCCCGATTATCAAAGCGCGAAAACGGCGCCCCCTCCATTGTCATCGACTTCACTTCGGCGAATTGGCGCAGGAAGGAAAGGTTTTTGTTGAAGCGTTCGCAGGCATCATCGAAGTTTACATTGCCAGTTTGGTTTCAAGTTTGGAAAACAATCGTTTGTGGCCTGCGGGCTTATATTTTTTAAAATGTTTTACGTTAAGCAATTTCCATTGTACGGCAGGAAAAATGCTGAAATCATAACTATCCCAGTCGGGTGACCCATTTTCAATACTCAACAGAAATTTCTTGTCTTCGGTGCTTAATGATTTGTGGATTCTCTGAATCAAAAGCTCCCTTGTGCTTTCAAAATCTGCATAAGAAAAGGGTTCATAAGTCATTCCCATGAATTGTTTCTCGAAAACCACATGCTGATCTTGTAAATGTGGAAATAGCATTTCAACAATTGGCCTGTTTGAGCTTATCAGATAAAAAATGAATCCTTTTTTCAGTTCATCGTTAAAAGGCTGAATTGAAAACATTTTGGCTATGTCAAAGAAATCTCTGGGGTGTTGTCGGTCCAGCGCGGCACATATCTTTCCTCTAAATAAATGAGCATTATCAACCAATTGTATTTCACAAAAGGCATCGAATTGCCTCTGTGCATTTTCGCCAAGTGTCTTTGTTGTTGGAGGGCTGTAACATCCTCGTTTGATTTTATTTACTTCCACTTTAATACTCACCTGCCTGTCGGAAACTATCAGTTTGGCTTCTTTTCGCAAGTGTAACACATTGATGGCCGGCAAAAAAGATTCAATTTGTTGACTTATTCGATGCAGTGATTTATTGATATTGGCAACAGATGTGTCCCTGTCTTCAACCGGCAGGTAGGTCAAATCAATGTCAACAGACAAGCGTGGCATGTTGTGATGAAATAAATTGATTGCCGTTCCACCATGCAGGGCAAAACATTTTTCTTTGGCTACCAATGGAAGCACTGACAGTAAAAGATGAACCTGTTTTTTATATTTTAGGGTATTCATCAGCTTCCAATACTTTTGGAACGGTTATCTTATATTTACTTACAAACACACCATTGGACAACAAACTTCGATTACCTCTTCCCAAATCTATACGGTTAGTATTAAGCCGGCTGAACCAATCATGACCTGATTTTTCTGCCAGGTAAAGAAATAGTCTTTTCACTTTCACAGACGTGCAGGTTTCAAGTAAGTCTTGTGTTGTATTAGGAGCCAGATTGGTCAAACCCTGCATCATTTGAGAGCACTCTAGTAAATCTTGTTCGTGAGGAACCAAATACAAACATTCCAACATAGCACGGGCTGCTGATGAAATCTTCACAACAAAGGTTTTATGTTCATATTCAACGAAACCTTTTTCGTGAGGCAGAAAAGAAGTGTTGAAATGTTTTATATCAAGGCCCCATTTTCTATTTTTAAACCAAGTAGGCAATTTATCATTGCTGGGCCCGAACAGGAAGACCTTGGTAGCGTTTAGTTCAAGATAATGTGTTTTTCCTAAAAGCGATAAAGCCGTTTTTGCTGCAGGATGGATCGTTAGCTTTAATTGGCGCTGTAAGGCAAAAATGGCACCGAGATAATCAACAACATCGTTACTCCTGATCATAGCACCATTGCCTATTGTTGCCAACCAGTGGTTGTTACGATAATTTCTCAATAGCTCCGAACTATATCCTTGTTTTTTTAGCCAAGTGCTTGTTAGCACTACCCCTTGAGGCTGAAGTTGGAGGAGTTTGTTTATTTTAGTACCGAATTCTGTACTCATGATACATTATTTTATGCAAAAATAAACATTTTCGTTGATTTGCTCTGTGTTTTGTAATTATTGATAGTTGGCCTGAGGGTTGATCGTTGCTGTGTTGGGTTGGGAAGGCTGCGTCGTTGCCGGGCGCCCGGAACTCCTCCCTGCCCCTGAAGAAACGGAGACAGGCAGGGCAGAGCCAAGCGCTGAAGAGGCTGTATTGGCGTGGCGTTGAAATAGGCGTAGTTTTAGGTTGTGGGAGTTATTTATGAGTGCTGGATTGGGAGACGATTGGTGTGAAAGGGGGCTGGATCGGAGCATGTATATTTAAGTTTCTATTTTCCTAACGAAGCCAACGAAATCACATTTATTCCGTCTGGCCGGTGATAGCTCATTCCTGTTCCGGTAATAATGTTTAATGATTTCGGTAAATTCATTTTGGCAGCATCTATATTTTTGGCAAATCTTTTAAGATTTTCGGCTGCTTCGTCTATATATCCTACACCGAGTTTTATTTCAAAAGCCGCATAATTTCCATTTCGTTTCTGAACAATAGCGTCAACTTCCAAACCATAGGAATCATGATAGTGAAATACGCTTGCGTCATTTGCTTTAGCGTAAACATTTAACTCGTGTGTTGCCAGCGACTCGAATAAAAATCCTGCATATTTCATGTCTTTTACCAGCGATTCTTTATCTAAGCCCAATGCTGCTGCTGCCAACGATGTGTCGCACAAATGTCTTTTGGGCGATTTTCGCAAGGATGCCGATGAGCGAATATGGGGATTGAAAGCAGGTTGTTCATACAAAATCATTAAGCGTGAGAGCGCATCAAGATATTCTGATATTGTATTTCTCGACAATGCGTTTCTATCAGAAGTTTTTACATCTTGTTCCAATGTTTTATTATCAACCAGTGTTGCCGTGTTTCTTGCAATTGAACGTAACAAACTGCGAACTTTTAACGGGTCGCGTTTTATCCCCGAAACCCTGCTCATATCCACTTCACAAAGTAAGTCAACATAGCCACTGTTCATTTTGATGGCATTTTTTGTGTTTTCATTCAATAATGTGGGCCACCCGCCTATCAGCATTTTATCTATGATGAAATCAAGCGAAATCCCCCCATCGTGGAAGTTTGGGAAATGCCCTTCCAACAAATCGGAAATCTTAACTATTCCGGTCGAATAACCTAATTCCTGCCAGGTCATTGTGTCCATTTGCACAATAGTAAAACGCCCGGCGCCGCTATGCAATTTGACGGCATCAGCCGGATTGGCCGAACCTGTAAGAATAAATTGCCCTTTCGCTTTACGGTCGTCCACTTCATGCCTTACATAATTCCATATTTCGGGCTGTTCCTGCCATTCATCAATCAATCTCGGTGTATTCCCTGCCAATAATAGTTGTGGATTTGTTGCCATTATGACAGGAACCTGCTTATCCCTATCCATTTCTACAAGGCTTTTTGCAAATTGTTTGGCTGTTTCGGTTTTTCCAGACGATTTTGGCCCTTTTATAAGCACTGCACCCGAAGCAGAAAGTTTTTCCGACAAATCTTCTTCTATTATTCTTTTTATGTAAGTCATAATAGTTATGCTATTTGGAAGCAAAGGTATAAATAATCTCCTATTGTGCAGATTTTAGGAAAAACGTTGTGCATTATTCAAGTGTTTTGTTGTGCAAAAATCAGACGGTGAGCGGTGAGTGGTGAGTAAGGAGTATCAGGCTATTTGCAAAACTTTTCCGGGTTGTTTATCACATTGAAAAATGGAATAGGGAAAAGGGAATAAGGAATAGGGAATTTCTCCT
>CAZTAW010000200.1:0-6294 GCA_964611705.1 uncultured Bacteroidales bacterium | reverse complement strand
CTGATAAAATTACTTCTTTCGGGATACTCATTGAAACATCTTTTGCCGATGCAGTGTGATTGAAAAACTGCCCGGGCAGGTTTCGTTTTATGGCAGCAAGTATTTTCATCGGATTAGTTTCATCTTTGATTTCCGCAAAAATTCTTTTCGCCACGGTTTTTGGAATTCCTCCTTCGTCAAGCATATCTCTCACCTTAGCCAGGTACTCATCGTCAGTATCGGTAAATCCATTGAAACGTTTTATTTCTTTTGAATTCAGGATTTTCCGGATTCTTGTGGCATTGTCCCTTCCACCTTTTTTGGTGCTTTCTTCCACCTCTTCCTTTTCAAGCAAGTCAATTTCAATCTGGGCTTTGTTGCTTGAAAGAAGTTCGTGAAAATCTTTATGCATTCGTTGCCCCGGAGTTTTTTTTGAAGCTTCAAAAAGTTTTGCGGTAGTCAAAAAATCGAGTTCTGTGTTTTGCGATTCGCTTGCCAGATAAAATTTTTCCAGTTTCCCTTTTCGGAAATAAGTTATTAATGCATTTTCATCCAGTTTAAAAACAACATTGGCTTTTCGGGCAACTCTGGCTTTACGGGGCAAATTTTTAATCTGAGCAAATAATTCCCTGTTGTTATCTCTAATATCTTCAATAACCCGTAGATATTTCAATTCGCTTTCCTCTCCGTCTTCGTCTCCAATGATAAATTCTTTAGATGTTAATTTATTGAAAAGTTCGAACGATTTTATTTCTTCACCGTCCGTAAGCAATTTTGCATCGTTTCCGAGCATTTCAATGAAATAATTGATTTTGGCGATGGCTGCTTCTTTCAGTTTTATGATATCGTTTGCTTCTTCGGTGGGAAAGAAGTTGTAAGTATAAATTTTGTTGAAAGGTGTATCCACACGGTTAATCCTACCCACACGCTGAATCATCCGGGTTGGGTTCCAGGGAATATCGTAATTGATGACCACATTGGAACGATGTAGGTTAATTCCCTCTGAAAGAACTTCGGTTGTTACAATGATTCTGTAATTGTCTTTTGGGTTTCTTGCTTTTGCATCGAAATTCGAGATAACTGTTTTTAATTCTTTCTCCGAAGAACCGCCATGATAAATCAGCACTTTGTCGTTAAGCCTGATTTTCAGATTTTCGGAAAGGTATTCGGCTGTTTCTTTTGATTCAGTAAATATGATGAGTTTACTTTTTTGTAATACTTTTTGTTCTTTGATTTTTTCGATGAAGCTATCCAGCTTAGGGTCGTAGTTGATATTTTTCCAAAGTCCTTCAATTACTTTCAGTGTTTTTAAATCGGATTCAATATCTGTTTTTAATTGCGCGGTAAAATCATTTTTACTATACTCTTCGGCTTTTTCATCGTCAATAAATTTCTGAATAGCATCGTAGTTCTCAGCTAAAAAGAATTCCATTATCTTTTGCCAATGTTTTGCACTGACATAAACTCTCCCTTTTTTGTAGGCTGCAATAAAATTTTCATAAGATTTGATAAAACGTGCAAGTGTATTTTTAAACGCAAAAAAGCTGCTTTCTAATCGTTTGATAAGCAATATTTTCATAAAACCGCCCATATTTCGCTGGCTGGTTTTCTCAAAATCTGATAGCTCTTCTTTTAAATAAAGCAGGGGCGTGTATCTTGAATATTTGAATTGCTTTTCAACGGTGATTAAAGCAATGGTTTTGATGAAGATATTGTTTAATGTTGCGTCAAGTCTGTAAAATATTGGTTCCGGTGGATTCACAACAGGGAATTTCAATCCCTGATTTTTTAGGTCATCCTTAAAATAAGTATCAATTTCTTTTCTGGTTCTGCGAACCATAATGTGCTTTAATACTTTATCCCGAATTTGAACAGCATTATCTTTTACGATGTCCATGTATGAATCGTAATCGTCTTTTCTGTCCAAGTCTTTTAATCTGCGTTGAAGTGAACTAAAAAAGCTTTCAAGATTCTTAATTCCCGGTATTGTACTGTTTTTGCCTTTTTGGAAAAGCTTAATCTGTGATAAAATATCTAATGGAGAATTGTTTAAAGGCGTTGCGGTTATTAAAATAACCTTTTTGCCCCGGCAAATGGCAGAAAGATTCTCGTAGCTTACATTGTTTTCATTTCTGAATTTGTGTGCTTCATCGATAAAAACATTATCGTAACGTTCAGTTCCTCTTTCAATGATCTTTTCAAGTTTACCTATGGATTCAAATTCAGCAGCAATCTTGAAATCGTGAAAAACATTTAACCATGAATTCGGATTATCTTTTGTTAAAAGGGCGGGAGAAGCAATTACTAAATTTCTGCCGGGTAGTTGATTTGCTAATAAAGTTGCCATAAAAGTTTTCCCCAAACCAACCACATCAGCTAAAAATACCCCTCCATATTCATCGAGAATCTTTTTTGCATTTGTTACGGCTTGTTCCTGATATTTAAGCTTCATAAATCCTTCAGGAATATTTTGGTAAAACAGATTTGGGTCGAGGCTTAAATCAGTTTTGAAGTACTCATACAAAAGTTTTAGGTAAATCTGGTATGGCGTGATGCTGTCGTTTAAATGGGTTTTAGTTTGTACTGTATCCACGTAATAATCTGAAATATCGACAGCTTGTTCCCAAAGTAATTCAAATTTTTCCAATGCAAATTTTACATCCTGACTATTTTTAAGCTGAACGTTAAATTCATAATTAGCAACCAAACCGGATTCAGAAAAGTTACTTGAACCTGTGATTACATTTCCAAAATCCCTGTCGTCTTTGAAATATCTGCTTATATAAACTTTGGCGTGTAGGTCATGGCTTGGGTGTGCTTTAATTTCAATCTTGCCTGATTTTAAGTATTCGATGAACTTGTGAATTCCTTCCTCTACTTCCTGAGTGTCTTCACTTTTTTCAATTTCATCAATTACTTTTTCGCCAATTATTTCTTTTGTTCTGGTATGAGTTTGAAAATCAAGTTTTCCCTGTGTTTTGCTTGTTTCTATTATTTGAAAAGTCTTTTTGTCGATATTTAAACCAACCAGAATTCTGATTTTTTCAATTTTCTCAAATGATTTGTAAAGTTGGTGAAAGCCACTAATTCTGAAATAGCCAACAAGAATATCAAAAAATTCTACCGTTTTTAAAACAGATTTAAACCTGTCAAGAATTGAATCTTCCGAATCATTCGTAAAGAATGTTAAATCAGTGTATTTAGTTTCTGTATCCATTAAAATCTTTCTGTTTCATTAAATTATCAAAAATAGCTTTTTTCGCTGCGCTGGCAAAGAAATAGCTCTTTTGGTTTTTTAGGGCCGGTTTCTTGTGTCGGCAAAAAACCAAATGTGCTATTTGTGGGCGGGCTTTTCTTGTCATTTAACATTCATTGTCAGTTTCTGGTTTCTGTCTTTTTAGCACACAACGGTTTGCGGCTATGGTGCGTGCCGCATTTTTACCCCTATGTTTTTTGATTTGCACTATCTTCAAGTTTTTAGTTCTCTTTCTTAATAACTTCCACTTGCGGCATGCACTATTAGCCGCTGTTACCGCCTGGTGTTCTGTCTTCCAGTCTTGTAAACCATTGTCATTACTAAACTCTACTATTGTAATATTCACAGCTAAAAGGTTGTTTCAGGATTCATATATTTCAATCCAAGTGGAATCACTTTTTTAAAATCATTATCATTTGTTGATAGAAGAACATAGCCGTTATAAATAGCTGTTGCAGCAATAACGGCATCCGGTAACCTTATATGAGTTGCTTTTCTTATTTGAATTGCTCCGTTAATTATTTCATCATTAATGTAATGAATTTCAGAGCCTGCTAAAAACTCTTCTCTTACTCTAATATCTTCGGCAATTGGAGGATTCCAGACTAATAATTCAATTTTCGTAATGAATGAAACCCTACTATCGTCATCAACCAGAGCATCCATAAATGAAATTGCTTCCGGAGGAAGAATCTCGTCCAGATATTTTACTACTGTACAGGTGTCAATTAAATATTTCTGTCCCATTCACAACGTAAATCTGATATTTGATCGTCAATTTCTTTTTTACTTTGTTTTGATAATTTACCTCTCAAAGCTGATAATTTTCTTTTTGGTTTTTCAGAGAATATCATAAATGTGGAGCCACTAGGCGGGCAAAACATTACAGTCTCATTTTCGATACCATATATATAGTCATCGAATGAAAATTCTTTAGATTCAGATTGCCAGCTTGCAACCTTATATTCAACCTGTGGTTCATTTACTACTATTATCATTGTCATCTCCTTTCGTTTCAATAAATTTATACTTGCTTAACTTGATTATGATGCAGAACAGAATCACAACGTGTTCAAATGAATATTCAAATATATCCATTAAACTGTGAGCAACTGCATTTCGTAGGTTTAATCCTGCCTTTTCAGCTAATACATATTTTATTAGAATTCTGTCTTCCTCATCAAAATTGGTTTTCTGTTCAGGTTTTAAAGGTGGTTCATGAGCAATGTCTGCCAGTAAATCATCCAATAGTTTTTCCATTACCAGTTTATCTGAGCCTTTCTGTCTAGTTTTAAATGTTGCTACGCCAATTTTCTCACAGAAATAACGTAATAGCCCCTCAACCTTTAGTGTTAAACTATCCGTTAGGGTAACAAAATCACATTGATAAGTATTATCAGCAAAGAAACTGTCGAGTTCTTCAAACATTCTTTTTAATCCTGGCTTAAGCGTATCTATAGGTTTGACTTCTACAGCCTGACCATGATAATTCCTGACAATAACTTCATTAAACCATGTGCCCTCCAAATAGGATATTACGGAAGCGTAATTTAACTTTTTTGCTTTGTAGGCTTCAACAAAAAACCTATGCATTGTTTGTGTGCCAATTTGAAAATTGAATGTATATGAGTTCCAAAAATTGAATTTTTCTTTTTCTTCATCCGTGTAAAACACATCAACCGTGTTTCCGAATTTATCCATTATTGAAGTAGGGAGCATTGAGAGCAAGACAGTCTGTTTACTCAATTCGATAGAACGGTCTTTTATATTTTGAATTGTATCATACCAAGGAGATGTAATAAAATGATTAATTATGCCTCTTTCGTTGTTATCAGCAACTGCCTTTAAAATTCGTTCATTCATATGGTCAACATGCTCTTTTGGAAGTTCTTGCTTTATTTCTGATAACCGAAACTTACCTCTAAGCTCGGTATAATATTTTTCCAATCTCCTAATGTCATCAGAAAGTTTAATCTGTTGATAAATTCGAAGTGCGTTTTCAGCAAAACTCACACAGGCAAGGTTTGCCTTGCTTTCTGCATCAATTGCGAGTTTCTCATATAATTTCGCTTTGTAATTTAATAAGTCAACAACAGATTTATTTCTTTTTTGCTCAATAGCAATATTACGGTCAATAGCGTACATTGCACCCCAAACATATGTTTTTTCGAGTTCTTTAGCACCTTGCAAGTTTTTATCAACGACTTTCTGAAAGTCGATTAATTTATTTGATAAACCAAAATAATCGGATAACAAACCAGAAAGGTCCAGTAAAATACGTAAAGTACCATCCTTTGTAATATCCCAATCTTGGTGAGTCTTATATATGAACTGAATTAAATTAGTTAATTCCGGCTCAAGATTCGATTTTTCTGCCATTCCGAATGCCATACGCAACGAATGAAAGAAATGCAATACGTAATGATTTTTTTCACCACCTTTATTTGCTTTAGCTTGATACTCTTTGCTAAGCTGAAATAACTCATTGCAAAGTTTATGTTTAAAATCATTATGTCTTGATGTGGCAGTTTTCTCACCAAAATACACCATTAAACCATATTCAGTTTTTGCATATAGGTTTTTGCATTCGTTGTAACGTTTTTCAAAATATTCAAAATCTTTTTGGGTATATTTTGTAACATCAGGCCAATAAAGAGGTACTTGGCTTCCATCTTCCAAAGTTTGTGTACCACTCATTTGCCAGCTCAATCCGTTAATAATTCCTTTTTCATTATCAGGTTTTTTATCAAAAGATTTTTGAACTGAAAATACTTGTCTGTCAAGATCAGCAATTGCAGCAATATCTTGTTTGCCTTCTTCAAAAAGTTGCTTGCAGACCTGCTGAAATTCTGAATTAATTGTATGCACATCCTTACAATCGTATGAACTTTCATCAATCTTTTTTATATATTCTTCTAATGCATTCATTTCTTGTCTTTTCACAATGGTTTACTTTTCTATTCTATTCTATGTCTGTCGTTTCTGTCTCTTACATATGGCGGTAACGTATATGTAAAAACAATTGCTTTTATTTCTCATATATCGTTTCAAAAAGGTGT
>CAZTAW010000199.1:5315-6307 GCA_964611705.1 uncultured Bacteroidales bacterium | reverse complement strand
TTTACCCCAACCCGGCCAGGGAACATTTCGTAGTTGGTAGTTCGTTGTTCGTGGAAGGGAATTGTACCATTCAACTTTTCGATCTTTATGGAAGGAAGGCAAAGGAAATAAAGGTACCCAAAGGAAAGGAACAAATAATTGTGGATGTTGAAAGCCAAGCAACGGGTCTTTACCTGTTGCGGCTCAGAAGCGATACAGGCCAAACCGAAAGTGTGAAGGTGGTGGTGGAATAGCCCCCCTTAACCCCCCAATCCGATAGGGATCGGGAGGGGAAACCGGCCTTGATTGAGTTATGAAGCAAAGAGGTTGTAGTCATCGGATGACTTGTTTGGAAATATCATCAAAGATTTTCAGCTTATATGCTGTTAACCAATAAGTCATCCGATGACTTGCGAAAACAACAACATAAAAAATTAACAATCAAGGGACTATATTAATTTGTCCGAAGGACTCCTTGGGAGAAAATTTGAAGATGATCAAATTTGAAAATTAAAACCGCTACGCGTGAAGTGAAATCCGACAACATGCAAAACGAACAACATGTTGGTTAGGTTTGTAGCCTAAGCGCCTAATTATCGTTACTTTTGCAATTGAGATCAATCACGGAGAGATGCCGGAGCGGTCGAACGGGGCGGTCTCGAAAACCGTTGATCCGCTTTCGCGGGTCCGAGGGTTCGAATCCCTCTCTCTCCGCTCACATTTTTGTTTCAAAAAATAAAGATACCATTTGGTGTTGGAGTCGGTGTTGCGTTGAGAGCAGCAATTGGTATTTTATTATCACACAGAAAAAAATCATAAAATTAAAATCAAGGATCTTTTGCAAATTAATCAGGTTAGTTTTTTATGGATTTCATTGAATAGTAATTCAATCAGCAGCCACCCATCCAATACATCTACTTTGCTTAACTTTGCAGGTTCAAAAAACCAGAAATGAAAAAACTAATTCTTCTTTTCATATTAACAACCGGAATCATAGCTGCCAATGCGCAATT
>CAZTAW010000199.1:0-5305 GCA_964611705.1 uncultured Bacteroidales bacterium | reverse complement strand
CAAAACTGGCATTTCTCTGTAAAAAAGGAGAGCCGTTTTATGTATTTCTGAACGGGATACAACAAAATGAAAAACCAGGCATTATTGTAAAAGTTGAGGACATCCCTGCCCCAAACTATCAATTAAGAATTGTGTTTGCCAATCATTTCATCAAACCCATTGAAAAACAGATTTTCTTTACTCCCGGAATGGAAACAAATTACATGATCAAGGAAAAAGAAGATGGAGTTTATTACCTGAGCCTGCTCAGTGTTGTTCCCAAAGTAAAAGATGCGGATACCATAAAATATCAGGAAATCGTTGACTACTCCAATGTACCATTGCCGTACAGAAAAAAGAAAAAGGACCGTAAAATTGTTAATGATTAATTAATAAAATCAGGCCTTTTTTTTTCGTACCTTTGCACTCTCTAAATCAATTTCTTAATAGAAATAAAGTATCAATTAAAACTAAAATAAAAGGAGTTTAAATCATGGTAACAGAAAAACATGTTTACTTTTTTGGTGATAAAAACGCAGAAGGAAATTCCGGCATGAAGAATTTGCTTGGTGGAAAGGGAGCCAATCTTGCTGAAATGAATCGTATCGGGATACCAGTACCACCCGGTTTTACAATAACTACTGAAGTTTGTACAAAGTACAACGAAATAGGAAGTGAATCCACAATAAAACTCATTAAAAGTGAAGTTGAAAAAGCTGTTAAGCAAGTTGAGAAAATAATGGGTACCAAATTCGGTGAAAAAGATAACCCCTGTTTACTTTCTGTTAGATCAGGTGCACGTGCTTCCATGCCGGGTATGATGGATACCGTATTAAACCTTGGGCTGAATGACGAAGTAGTTGAAGGGCTTGCAAAGAAAACCGAAAACGATCGTTTTGCATGGGATTCATACCGAAGATTCGTACAAATGTACGGTGATGTGGTCATGGGCCTCAAACCTGCCTCCAAAGAAGACTCCGATCCATTTGAAGAGATCATTGAAAAGATGAAAAACGAAAAAAAGGTAGAAAACGATACCGAACTGGATACCGATGACCTGAAAGAAATGGTAAAACGCTTTAAAAAAGCCATTAAAAACCATGCCGGGGAAGAATTCCCGCAGGATCCCCGGGAACAGCTCTGGGGTTCTATCATGGCTGTTTTTAATAGCTGGAATAACGAAAGAGCCATTCTTTACAGAAAACTGAATAACATTCCCGCCGAATGGGGCACCGCAGTTAACGTACAGGCAATGGTATTCGGTAACATGGGCGACCACTCCGCAACAGGAGTTGCCTTTACAAGAGACGCCGGTACGGGTGAAAACATTTTCAACGGCGAATACCTGATCAATGCCCAGGGGGAAGATGTTGTGGCAGGAACCAGAACACCCCAACAAATCACAAAAGAAGGATCGCTGAGATGGGCAAAGCTTGCCAGTATAACTGAACAGGAAAGAGCATCCAAATATCCTTCACTGGAAGAAACAATGCCCGAAATATACCAGGAACTTTACAATATCCAGAAAAAGCTGGAAAAACATTATCACGATATGCAAGACCTTGAGTTTACCATCCAGGAAGGCAAACTCTGGTTGCTGCAAACAAGAAACGGAAAACGTACCGGGGCAGCTATGGTTAAAATTGCCATTGACATGCTGAAGGAAAAGCTGATAGATAAAAAAGAAGCCCTTTTACGTGTTGAGCCCAATAGATTGGACGAGCTCCTGCATCCCGTTTTCGAAAAAAAGGCTCTTGAAGATGCTTATGCCATTGCCAAGGGTTTGCCTGCTTCACCAGGAGCCGCAACCGGACAAATCGTATTTTTTGCTGATGAAGCCGAAGAATGGAAATTGAAAGGCAAAGAAGTGATCCTGGTCAGAATTGAAACATCTCCCGAAGACCTGAAAGGAATGACAGCAGCAAATGGCATTCTTACAGCTCGTGGCGGAATGACCTCTCACGCAGCCGTTGTTGCAAGGGGAATGGGTAAATGCTGTGTTTCCGGAGCGGGAAGCGTAAAGATTAATTATAAAAGCCGCACATTTTCAGTTGACGGCGTTGAACTAAAAGAAGGCAACTGGATATCACTGAACGGTTCAACAGGTTATGTTTATGAAGGAAAGATCAAAACCATCGAACCCGAACTCAGTGGTAATTTCGGAGAACTAATGAAACTGGCCGATAAATATGCCAGGATGCTTGTAAGAACAAACGCTGATACACCGCATGATTCCGAACTGGCAAGAAATTTTGGCGCACAGGGTATCGGGCTTTGCCGTACGGAGCATATGTTCTTTGAAGGAGACCGGATCAAAGCCATGCGTGAAATGATACTGGCAAGGGATGAAGCCGGAAGAAGAAAAGCCCTTGACAAACTGTTGCCCATGCAGCGCAGCGATTTTGAAGGAATTTTTGAAGCAATGCATGACCTGCCTGTTACCGTTAGACTGCTCGATCCTCCTCTACATGAATTTGTTCCGCATGAGGAAGAAAACCAAAAGGAAATGGCTGACGAACTCGGCATTCCGGTAGAAGAGATCAAAAAAACCGTTGAGGATCTTTCTGAAGTGAACCCAATGCTGGGTCATCGCGGTTGCCGTTTGGGTAACACCTATCCGGAAATTACGGAAATGCAGGCAAGGGCTATTATCGAAGCCGCCCTTAACCTGAAGAAGAAAAAAATCAATGCCATTCCGGAAATAATGATACCCTTAACCGGTACTTTAAAAGAAATGGAAATGCAGGAAAAAATTGTAAGGGATACCGTAAAGCAGGTTTTTGCAGAATATAATGATGAACTAGATTATAAAGTCGGAACTATGATTGAGGTACCCAGGGCAGCGCTGGTTGCTGACGAGATAGCAAAATCAGCGGAATTTTTCTCCTTCGGTACAAATGACCTGACACAAATGACCTACGGTTATTCAAGAGATGATGCAGGAAGATTCCTTCCCATTTACCTCGATAAAAACATTCTCAAGAATGATCCCTTCCAGGTTCTTGATCGAAACGGTGTTGGTAAACTGGTTGAAATGGCAACAAAACTCGGACGCAAAACCAAGAAAGACCTGAAGGTTGGAATTTGTGGCGAACATGGCGGCGAGCCTTCATCAGTTGAGTTTTGCAACACTTTAAAATTTGATTATGTAAGCTGTTCACCTTTCAGGGTGCCTATCGCCCGTTTGGCTGCTGCCCAGGCAGAGATCAAAAGAAAAGCTGCAAAAACAGCAAAAAAAGAGGCCAGGAAGAAAACCAAAAAGGATAAGAAAAAATAAATACTTATTTTGTAATATTTTAATGAAGTAGCGTTGCAAATGCTACTTCTTTTTTTTATCTTGCCAAACTGAAATTCAGTTTATATATTTTTTATTTTTGTAATTTTAATTTAGTTTTCATAAATTGAACAAATCATTTAATAACAGATGGATTTAAAAGATAAGTTAAGCGACGCCGTTAAAGCCCATAAAGGGTCCTTAGAAAACATTTCAAGGCAAAAGATGATAGAAGAAGTTATCACGAACAAAGAAGCTATCATTTCCGAAAGTGGTGCACTTGCCACCTGGACACCCCAAGAATCAACCGGAAGAAGCCCCAAAGACACTGTAATAGTTAAACGAAGCAGCAGTGAAAAAAACATTGACTGGACATCACAAAACAATATACAGGTTGACGAAGAAACCTTCGATATGGCATTTGATGATGCGCTTGCTTATCTAAATGAATCTGAAAAAATATACATCACTGATCGCGTCGTCGGCGCTAATTCGAGTTATGCTTTACACGTAAAAGTTGTAACCGATCATGCACTTACAGCCTTATTTACCGATAACATGTTCAGGCCGATACCAGAAGACATCCAAAAAAGTTGTTTCCATGGTGATGACTTTCTGTTGCTTTCGCTACCTTACGAAAAGCTGGATGCGGAAAAATACAAAGGCAGACTAAGAGTAATGCCGGACGGCAAAACAAGTAACATGATCGTGGCAATGGATATGGACAGAAAAATTGGTGTGATTGTGGGATCAGCATATATGGGAAGCGTTAAAAAGCTGATGTTCACCGTAATGAATTACCTTCTGCCACTTGAAGGAATATTGCCACTGCATTGTTCTGCCAATGAAGGACCGGCAGGCGATTGTGCTCTTCTTCTTGGTTTGTCAGGAACAGGAAAGACTTCACTCTCAGCCGACCCTAGCCGTGCCTTATTAGGTGATGACGAACATGGATGGAACGAAGAGGGTATCGCTAATTTCGAATACGGATGTTATGCTAAAATGATTGATATCAATCCTGAAAAAGAAAAAGATATTTATGATGCCGTGATGCACAAGGATGATTACCTGAATCATGGCTCTATGGTTGAAAATGCAATGGTTTATCCTAATGGTGTTTTCGATTATTTCGATGACAGGTTTACTCCAAACTCAAGAGCATCATATCCACTTCGTTACCTTAGAAACATTAAGGAATCATCTGCTTCAGGACATCCCAAAACCATTTTATTTCTTACTGCTGATGCATATGGCGTTTTACCTCCCGTATCAAAACTAAACCCCGACCAGGCAATGCTCTGGTTTTTAATGGGATATACCAGTAAACTGGCAGGAACCGAAACAGGAATTACAGAACCTGTTGCTACTTTCTCACGTTTCTTTGGCCAGCCATTTATGCCGGTCAATCCTGATGTTTATGCAGGTATGCTGGGTGAAAAGATGGAAAAACATCACACTCAGGTTTACCTGATCAATACGGGCTGGAGTGGTGGCCCTTACGGAGTTGGTAACAGAATTGACATTAACCTAACAAGAGAAATGGTTAACGCTGCCCTCAGCGGCAAACTTGTAAATATTGATTATGAGTATGATGAACTATTCCATTTAAACATTCCTAAAGAATGCCCTGGTGTACCATCAGATATACTTTTCCCGAAAAACACATGGGCAGATAAGAATGCATTTGATATAGCAGCTAAAAAGCTTGCAGGTGAATTCTCCGATGATTTCGACAAATCATACGGAGATAAAAACATCAGGGAAAGTGTGGTAAGAGAGTGCCCGGGGAAATAGGAAAGCAACAACAAGCTCCTTCAAAAAATCACTTCTATTCGTTTTGATAATACTGGCTCAATATAATTGAGTTTGTGGATGATAGTCACATCGGCATGTAAATACATTTATATGCATACATCAAAGTATTTACCAGTGAATGTAAAAAAAACAAAGTATTGAAAATAAGTATATCCAGTCAGACTCCAGCATCTGCGTTTCTTTTCTTAACCCAACTTGAAAATTTCAACCGGTTTTTTCAACAAACCCAAAAATCTT
>CAZTAW010000198.1:0-6311 GCA_964611705.1 uncultured Bacteroidales bacterium | reverse complement strand
ACCATGTTCTCCGGGTTTAATTACCAACATGATATCATCATCAGCCAGTACTGCAGAGATAGGATAAACACCACCTGACAGGGCTTTACCAAGGATCAAAATATCAGGTTTTACGCTTTCATGGTCGCAGGCCAGTAATTTACCTGTTCTTGCTATTCCGGTTTGTACCTCATCAGCAATGAATAAAACATTTTTTGCCTTGCATAAATCGTATGCTTTTTTGATATAACCATCATCCGGCACATAAACACCAGCTTCACCCTGTATGGGTTCAACCAGGAATCCCGCAACATTGGGGTCTTCCAATTCTTTCTCAAGTGCGTCAAGGTCATTATAAGGAATGGTAACAAATCCCGGTGTATAAGGGCCGTAATCCTTACGTGCATCATGGTCGGTTGACATGGAGACAACCGTAATTGTTCTTCCGTGGAAATTATTTTCACATACAATGATCTTGGCCTGATTTTCGGGAACACCTTTTTTCTGATATGCCCATTTACGGCAAAGTTTCAACGCTGTTTCATCGCCTTCGGCGCCTGTATTCATCGGCAAGATTTTGTCATAACCAAAATAATCAGTTATAAACTTTTCATAAATACCCAGCGCATCATTATAAAACGCCCTTGAGGTAAGTGTTAATGTACGTGCCTGGTCAACCAGGGCTCCAACAATTTTAGGGTGGCAATGCCCTTGGTTTACAGCAGAATATGCAGATAAAAAGTCGAAATATTTTTTATCTCCCAGGTCCCATACATAAACGCCTTCTCCTTTTGATAATACAACCGGTAATGGGTGGTAGTTATGCGCACCATATTTCCCTTCCAGTTCCATGGCTTTCTGTGAAGTCAAATTTTCTATTTCGTACATTTTTTTCCTCTCTTTTTATAATTAATAATACAACTATTTTGCATTCATGCAAATGTACTTAAATTAATGCAGATGTATCTTTTAAATATCAAAATTATATATATAACTGATGCTGGTTGCCGGATAATTTTCAAGGATCAAGTATCCAAAATCAAGCATCCATTATAGCAAATGCCTGAAGGGAAGCAATATGTATTCAAAAATTTTATTAATCAGCGGACGTCGTTTCCAGTGTTCATAGCTGAAGCTTTCGCAATTTTGCATGGTTTTGCTGATGTGATTATTAAGCTGGATACTGATCTGAGGATCCTGCCCGATCAGTGTAATTTCGTACATATACCTGAAGCTCCTGTAATCGAAATTCGCAGAACCTATCGAAAATATTTTGTCATCAATCAATATGGCTTTGGCGTGCAGGTTATGCGGTTTGTAATACAAAATTTCTATTCCGTTTTTTGATAAGGGGCCCAAATATTTATTTCTGAGCACATCCACCAATCCTACATCGGAACGGCGCGGTATGATAACCTTTATTTCAACACCTCTTTTTGAGGCATCACTCATCGCTTTGCGCAGCATAAATCCTGGCAGGAAGTAAGGACTTTCGATAATAACCTGTTTTTTGGCCTCTTTAATCAATTGGATATAACGTTTGTTAATCCGCTTTAATGTAATGGAAGGTATATCCCTTACGATCTCAAATTCTCCGTGCCTGAGCGTGGCAGAATATCTTGATTTATCAAAAACATATTTATTATATATTCTAAAATCCTGCCTGAATATCTTTTTAAATGATAGCGAAATGTTTCCCTTTATCCTGATCATCAACTCCCGCCAGTTAAGATTATAATCAGTGATATTAGAAGAGCCGATATAGGTTATCTCATCGTCAATGATAAAAATCTTCCTGTGATTTCTTCTGTGGCTTCGGGTAAAAAAATCGAAATTGATCTTGATCTTTTCGAAAAATCTAACCTCTCCGCCATATTTGATCAAATCAGCAAAAAATGCATAGGAGATTGAAGCGGAACCCCATGAATCTAAAAGTAGTTTTACTTCTACACCCTGTTTTGCTTTTTCCGTTAACACATCCCTGAATTTAATGCCAATGGAATCGTCATGAATACGATAAGTTTCAATATAGATATAATCCCTGGCAGCTTCAATATCATCAAGCATTACATTATAAAACCGGAAAGGGTCGTCAAAAAGATGATATGGTTCCTGTATCCTGTTCACTTTCTTTTCCTGAATCGCTTTTTATAACCTCTGTCAAATGTCTTTAAATATTTCAAAAGATCATCTTTTTTTCTTGCTGATACCGGCAAAACAGATTTATCATTCATAACAACACGTGCACCTCCTTTTTCAAAACAGTCAAAATAATCGAGGTTGATCAGGTGTGTTTGATGAATTCTGAAAAAATTATATGTGCATAGCAATTCCTCAAAATCTTTCAAAGTTTTTGAAACAGTGATCTTTCCTCTGTTAGCAATATGAAAGTGTGTATAATTACGGTCAGACTGGCAACGGATGATGTTCTTCATTTCAACAAGGTATACCTTTTCGGCTGTTGTTAAAACAATTTTCTCTGCATTGTTATCTTTGTTTTTATAATGATCGAAAAAAGCCATTAACTTCAGATTCAGATTTTCATTTTCAATGTTTTTCTCTGCCCTTTCAACAGCATTGATTAGTTCATCCGGATCAACAGGTTTTAGAATATAATCCAGTGCGCTGAATTTAAATGCCTTTATGGCAAACTCTTCATATGCCGTAACAAAAATTAACTGAAAATTCCTGTTCTTTAACCGCTCCAATATCTGAAAACCCGTTCCGTCAATCAGGTTGATATCAAGAAAAACCAGCTCAGGTTTTTTTTCTTCAATAACTTTTTTTCCTGCCTCAACAGCATCGGCCTCTCCAATTATTTCAACCGTATTACAGTATTCTTTCAATAACTCATGCAAGGATTCCCTCGCGGCATATTCGTCATCTACAACAACAGCTTTCATGATCAACAGCATTATGAAGATTGCAAATGCAAGCTTGCATTATTCAGAGAATGATTCCAATGTCATGGTTTCAAAATTAATTATCTATTTCGAAAAACACCTGGAAATCACTAAAAAATCATAATAAAATTTCAATGCTTGCTTGCAAATCTTATTTAGATTATTCATTATCTGGCAATTATATTCTCTTTGATATAAGGGGGCATATTATTATCTTTGTTACAAAATTGCAGGCATGATAAAATCAATGACAGGATACGGAAAGGCCATACTGGAGTTTTCCGATAAGAAGATCACGATAGAAATAAAAACCTTAAACAGCAAACAAATAGATATAAACACCAGAATTCCGAGTATATACAGGGAAAAGGAGTTGGAAATGAGAAGTTTGATCTCATCACAGTTGCAAAGAGGAAAGATTGACTTTAATATTTATCTTGAAAACACAGGCGAATCAACCAACTATACAATTAACAAATCTTTGGCTAAAGCCTATTACGAAGAACTCAAAGAACTGGCATACGAAATCAATCAACAGCATTACAACAGTTATTTGCCCGTCGTTATCAAGATGCCGGAAGTCTTACGACCTGAGATAGAAGAATTGCAGGAAGAAGAATGGAAAAAAATTGAAAAATCCATTATTGATGCACTGATACAGGTTGATGAATTCAGAACCGGGGAAGGCAAAACACTGGAAAAGGATTTTATTAAACGAATTACTAAAATCAGGAATTTACGTAATGATATCAAACCTTTTGAAAAGAAAAGGATTGATACATTGCGCGAACGCATGAAGAAAAACCTGAACGAAATTAATGACGACACCCAGTACGACAAAAATCGTTTTGAGCAGGAATTACTGTATTATATCGAGAAACTGGATATTACCGAAGAAAAGGTTAGGTTAAAAAATCACTGCGATTATTTTCTGGATACACTCAACGAGCCTGTTTCTATGGGTAAAAAGCTTACATTTATTTCTCAGGAAATCGGCAGGGAGATCAACACACTTGGTTCCAAGGCCAATGATGTGGATATACAAAAGATCGTAGTGCAGATGAAGGATGAGCTTGAGAAAATAAAAGAGCAACTATTTAATATTCTTTAATATGAGCGGCAAACTTATCATTGTTTCGGCTCCTTCAGGAGCAGGTAAAACAACGATAGTAAAATATTTGCTCACTGCGGTTCCAAAGCTTGAATTTTCGGTTTCGGCATGCAGCAGACCCAAAAGGCCAGGCGAAACAAATGGAAAGGATTATTATTTTCTCTCAGCAGATGAATTCAAAAAAAAGATCAGCAATAACAAATTTGTTGAATGGGAGGAAGTATATAAAGATCATTTTTACGGGACCCTGAAAAGTGAAGTTGAAAGAATCCTTGAACATAACAACGTGATTTTCGACGTGGATGTGAAAGGAGGATTGAACATCAAAAACCTCTATGGAGGTAAAGCACTGGCCATTTTTATTCAGCCACCTTCGGTAGAAACCTTAGAAGAAAGACTTCGTAAAAGAAATACGGAATCAACCGGTGACCTGAAAAAAAGAATTGAGAAAGCCACACACGAACTGTCTTTTGCCGATCAGTTCGACATTATTATCATCAACGATAAGTTGGATGTTGCAAAAAAGTTAGCTGCTGAAAAAGTGAAAAATTTTTTAAAGAATTAAGCCATGAACCCAATACCTTCAAAATACAAAGCCATCGTTCTTCCGGAATACAATCAAAATGTGATCAGGGCAATGCTTAGCCTGAAAGTGGAAGAAAGACAGATGAGAGAATTGCAGGATGATGAAATATTAATTAAAATGGAAGCTGCTCCCTGTAACCCTTCAGATATAGCCTTTCTGCAAGGGCAATATAATATCATCAAATCCACACCCACCGTACCGGGTTTCGAAGGGGCAGGAACCGTAATTGCTGCCGGCAGTGATCCGGCTGCAAAAGCCTTAACTGACAAAAGAGTTAGCTGTTTTACACAGGATAAAAGAGACGGAACCTGGTCTGAATATTTCATTACATCATTTAAAAACAGTATTGTCCTCAAGGATGAAATGCCAATTGAGCAGGCAGCATGTTTTGCCATCAATCCCTTTACAGCTTACGGGCTTTTTGAAAGGGTCCGGCTGAATAAAAGCACTGCCATCATCCAAAATGCAGCAGGCAGTCACGTAGGCAAATTTGTACGGAAACTTGCCCGTAAAAATAATACCGAAGTAATCAATATCGTAAGGAAAAAGAAATATGTTGAATCTCTCCAGAAAAAGGGACAAAAACATGTATTGGTTCAGGATACTGAAGACTTTGCTGAAAAATTAACTGCCCTGGCACATACCCTCAATGCAACAACAGCCATTGATGCTGTTGCCGGCGAGTTATCGGGAATTATTCTGAGCGCAATGCCTGATAACTCGGAACTGCTTGTATATGGCGGTTTGTCTTCCAAACCCATTGGCGGAATTGATATACTGGATATAATTTTCCATGAAAAACATGTGGCGGGCTTCGATCTTAACAGATGGATAGAATCCAAAACAGCTTACCAACTGGCTAAAATCTCAAATGAGCTCCAGGATATGTTTATCACTAAAGAATGGAAAACAAGCATACAGGGAAAATTTAACCTTAGTGAACCTGTGAAAGCCCTTAAGCAATATCTTGAAAATATGTCGGAAGGAAAAATTTTGTTTGTACCCTGATAATGACAACAAAAACAGTAAATAAAAAAACAGGGCTTTTTTTTGGTTCCTTTAATCCCATTCATATCGGTCATTTGATCATCGCAAACTATTTTGTTGAATTTAGCGATCTTGATGAAATATGTTTTGTAATTTCTCCTCATAATCCTTTAAAAAATAAAAGCTCCTTACTTGAAGACCACCACAGATATTACATGGTGCAACTTGCTGTTGAAGATGATGCAAGATTCAGGGCATCCAATATTGAATTCAACCTGCCCCAGCCGTCCTATACAATTGATACGCTTACATACCTTGACGAGAAACATCCCGGACATAATTTTGTATTAATTGCAGGAACAGATATTTTCAGCAGTCTTAAGAAATGGAAGAATCATGATGTGCTGATTGAAAATTATTCATTTTATGTGTATCCCCGGCCGGGTTTTGATCTTGGCAAATATGCATTAAAAAGAAATATCCGAATCGTTAATGCGCCACAGATAGAAATATCATCAGGTTTTATCAGAAAAGCCATCAAAGCAAAAAAAGAGATACGGTATTTCCTTCCACAAAAAGTTTATGAGCATATTATTGATATGCATTTTTATGAATGAATAATTATTCAACCGCTTCGCGGTGGCTACCAGAAAGATCCTTCTGTTGGGATTTCTGGTAATGATTGATACTCTTTAGGCGCTTAGGCTACAAACCTAACCAACATGTTGTTCGTTTTGCATGTTGT
>CAZTAW010000197.1:917-6362 GCA_964611705.1 uncultured Bacteroidales bacterium | reverse complement strand
CAGAACCAGTAGCTCTGTCAATCTGATAGAGGTTGGTCATACCATAAACAACACCATAAGCATAGTCTTCCTCGTCTATTGGGAAGGCCAGTCCAGCTATAAAGTCAGGAGCTGTATTCGGACCTATGGTAACATATCCCGGCAGGTCTTCAACATCAAATTCAATAAACTCGCCATTAATGGCTTCATTCGCAAATGCTACTTCACCACGAACATTAAGGAGTTCATTGTTTTTTTCTCTTGTTTGCGGTTCAATCGGGGCAAGTCCTTCATCAGGTACGCTGTGTTCGATTTCACCAGTAAAACGTGGAATGGATGTAACCGGAATATTCGGGTAATCCCATTCCAGGTATGCATAGTCATCCTGTCCGACTCCTTCAAGGTTTCTTGGAGGAAGCAGGAATTCTGATACGAATGTATAAGTGATCATTTCTGATAGTCCGCTTGAGTATTGTGCGGCAACACCTGCTGTGTATGTTGTTCCGTAGATCAGATAGATATACTGATAAGTTGTATCAGGTGTGGAGGCAACATAAGCGCCATCCAGGAAAACCTGGTATCCCATCAGTGAATCCGCTTCTCTTCCGTCACCACTTGCAGAAGCAACGATAACATCATCAACAGCCCATCCTGAACCTGTATCACCATTGTCATCCGCATGGAATGCCAACCATGTGTAAGCAGGTGCATTCATCGGACCACAAACGGTTGAAAGGTCAACAACTACATCAACCCATTGTTCTGCGGGATCCATTTCCTCAATCAGGTCAAATGTTTCACCACCATCGGTTGAGTATTCAACGTATGCTGATTGCCAGTTGGTTCCCCAGAAGTCGTTTCCTTCTCCTGTAAAGTAACTCTGGAATCTCAGTATATAGTCAGTGTAATCTCTGAGGTCAAGTATCGGAGTGATCAGGTAGTCGCAACAACCATTATTACTTGATCCGGCTGCTTCGTCATTACAAACTGCATAGTATGTATGTGAAGGAATATTGAACCCAGCCGAACTACCATCTTGTGTTACATACCATTCACTGGCTCCTTCTGAAGTAGTTGTCCAGCCTGCCGGCATGGTTCCGATTTCAAAGTCCTCAGAAAGGAATCTCGGAGGAACAACAGGTGAATTCCAGTATGCAATGGATGTCAGCGGATCTACCCAGAGATTTCTCGGAGGATAGGTCTGCTCTGCGAGAACAACATCAATTTGTTTGTCGTTGTATACATAAATTTCAGTAAGGATATATCTCTTGTATCCTTCAAGATATACATCAAGGTCATAAACACCATACCAAACGTCTATTTCAACAAATCCGTCCGCCGGAACAGTTTCACTGTATACCTCGCGTGGGAATTCAAGGCCTGAGAATGTCAGTGCAGCGCCCTCGGGGCTTCCGCCATCGGTTGTGCTTACATTAAAGGTAACCGTTCTTATCATTTCATGACCTACAATATTGGATATAGCATATTCGGAGGTATCTCCATTTGTATAAATAGCTTTGATGCCATATTTGTACCATCCCTGATCCAGTCCGCCAAAGGCTGCATCATTATAGTCCTGGTCAGCATTGTTACCTGACAGTAATGTAGCATCACCAAGATCAGTCGGATCATCAGGATTAAAGTTAGCGAAACGGGTCACTGTATAGTATTCAACTTCACGGGTATCATCGGTATAAGGATAAACCGGTCCATCCACATATGCCCTGAGCATAAAGTCACCCGTTAAGGTTGACTGATACCAGTCACCGCCACCCATTTTCTGGTATGAACGATATTTATGCGGGAGGTCAGTATCAAGACCAATACCTGCTGTGTTTGGAGGATCATCACCCTGGACCATTGCAATATAGAAATCGCCATCTGTGATGTCAACACCCAGGCCGTCAAATTCAATCCATCCGCCGAACCATATAGCGGGATCAACAACTACTTCAACTGAATCAAGCATGGTTCCCGGCATTCCGCCTGTACCGTCATCATCATAAACGGCAACACCAAATGTAGTTCCAATCAGGTCTGCATTTGGAGGGAAGTATCCTTTACCAATGTAAATACGTCCACCGTAAACATTTGTCGGATATCCCTGTGGGGTAAATTTAACTGCATTCTGGTTCAGGGCAGAGCTCCATACATACATATCATCCATTGCTCCGTCGTCATAGAATAATTCATAAGGTCCTGCACAATCTGTCCATTCAACCAGGCAGTTTTCGTCAGCATCATCAACTGTTGCAGTAACTTCTTGTGGAGGATACGGCTCTTCGTATAGTGATGTATCTATTGTAATGATGTCGCCTGTTCCGATCGCCTGGCCCGGAACTGTAATATCCTGGAATGCCAGTTTCTGGAACTCAACATCATACGTACCATCCTCAACTTTCAGATCATATAAACCATTTTCATTGGTTATGGCCATAAAATCACCTGCAATAACATTCACTCCGGGTAAAGGAATACCGGTATTGGCATCAAACACCTGACCCTGGAAATGAGCAGCTTCAATCACTGTCATTTCGTTGTCAACAGTTACTGTCGCGTTGTTCGGGTCGTTGGATGAAATATCCAGGCCATCGGTATATACACCAGGTGCATAACCTTCTGAGTTATAGATAACCCTGATATTTTCACTGTCACCTGCATCAAGCGCTCCTGTGGTCGGAATAACAGACTCAATAAAGGTTGTGGAAGCATCAAAGCTAATTGTAAACTGCAGCTCACTTCCGTCCATACCGGTATTGGTGATGGTGAAAGCAACAGGAGGTGTTACCTCAACCATTTCGCCTTCAACAACGCTTGCGCTGATAGCCATCGGATCAACCGTGATGGTCGGGATGTACCATTCAACACACTCGGGTCCGGCCGGAGCGGATTTACCTTCATCATAAACAGCCTGTACCGTATAGCAGAAATCACCGTAATCCGGCAGGTTATCATAATATAATGTATTGTTTGTATTTGCGATCCAGAATCCGTTTCTTCTGATTTCGTAGTAATGGAAAGTAACACGGTCACTAATGCCAACCCATTCGAGTTTAACACGACCCGTGATCATGTTAACGATTTCGGCAGTAAGATCGGATACTGTTCCCAGCGGATCACCCATAACAGTCATTGAACAAGGTACTGTAATGGTTCCCACATTAGGATCAGATGCGAAAATAATATTTGCATAAACGGTTGTTCCGGAAGCTATACCGGTAGCATCATAGTTGGTTCCCATGTTAAAGCTACCGCCAAATGGAGGAACATCAGCTTCATAGTGATCAAGCGTCAGCCAGCCTGTGATCGGGCCGGGTCCGCCACCTTCTGCCAGTTCAACACCCCACATTTCGTTTAACTGTGAGCAACCACCAAGTGTTACAATTCCTTCTTCCCAGATAGCCGGTTGTGTGTACAAACCACCGGCAATATTGGTTGCACCAATTGTACCCGGGTCAAAGGTTACACCTGTTTCTGTTCCGTCAGGCAATTGCATCTGAACAACTATGTCGCCATCCTGGCTGTATCCCCAAAGATACGGACCACCATCCGACCAGTTATCGTATGCAAATCCGTAATAACTTCCGTGAGCTCCAACGGGGAAGCTGCTGATCTCAACACCGTCTTTGTCAAAAAGTGTAATATCTGTTGACCAGTTGTTGGCATAAAAGGCATCTTCGTCAGAGTCATAAGCTATTGCCCTTACGGGTGTTGGCGCTGTAAAAGTTTCTATCAATGTTTGATTTTCGAAATCCATTACATAAACAGTAGATGAAGCAGCACCACCATACATATATTCGCCATCATAAGCCAGGTCTCTGATGTTACTTACTCCTGCTATTGAAAATGTTTCAACCAGCGTGCCGTCTGTTTCATATTTGTAGAATTCATTACCGCTCCACCATGTAGAATATACATAATCACCATCTGATTCGGCACCTGCTTCAGCATTGGCACCTGTGCAATCAAAGATAAACTGGAAGTCGAACATATCACGTGATGGGAACGGATCGCCGGCAATCTTTCTTTCCATCGGGCTTGCTTCACCTTTGAATCCCGGTTTTACTTTTCTCGGTTCTTCGGAAATAATTGTAAAACTGCGGGTCGGGTTCAGCCATTCAATGGTTGCTGTAACATGAAGGTTACCGCTACCGTTATTCAGCACATACATGTCTTTTTCAACATATTCGTTGGGATTGTTGTCGGAGTGCTGAGAAAGCGGATTCACGATCATGGAAGGTTGTGTAAGTGTAAATTCATGATAATTCAATACTCCTGACAAGATCTGTACCATGTCAGTGTCAGTATTGTATCCTTCTTTGGATGCGGTCATTTCATGTGTACCACCGTCAATACCACCTAAAAAATAATAACCTGTGGGATCTGTAGTGGTATAGGCAATTCCTGTTACACCAACTGTTGCCTGGTTTACAGGAAGTCCGTCATAGTTAAACACATAACCTTCAACATCTCCCGGAGGAGCAATTGTTTCTGCATATACATTGTCAATTGAAAACCCCCATCCGTTGTAATATCCATCATCTGTATACCAGAATCCGATGTATACTTCCGAAGGATCGGAAAGTGTTGAGGGATCGAATGTAGCAGTAAAGTGCTCACCACCGTAAGGATCATCATAGGTATCGTACCAAAGCTGAATTTCACGGTTAGCGGCGCCTGTACCACCTGAATAAACGGCGATGCGTCCTTGTCCGTATCCTGCATAATCCTGGAAGTTTTTGTCAACTTCAAAGTTACAGGTAGTTGATCCTGACATGTCCATGGCAGGAGAGAACAGCTCAACATCGTAGTCTACATAATAATAGGCATCTTCATTTGCAACGGCAAATTTGCCATCTGTGTTTGGGGGATCAAAATAAAGATATCCTCCCGGCCACCATTCCCAAACGCCTGAGCCGCTGTACTGAATCTGCGACCAGTCTCCGGGTATGCCATTGTCAAATGTTTCGTCTAATTGTGTTGTAGCACGGGTACCAGATCCCGGAACTACGGGTTGTTCTTCTTTCACCTGAGGAGCTGAAAGCTTCTGAGCAGGAGAATTCTCCTTATCATAGGCTATCTTTTCCTCCAGTGTTTTGGTTTCTCCTGTATTCGTCTGGCCAAATACAAGTGCCGTTGATAACATCATAGCCATCAACAGCAGATAAAACTTTGTAAAGTTTTTCATATGAATTGGGTTTTAGGTTAATAATTAATTAGTTTCTCATGGGTTTTTACGTGCGCAAATATAAAAAATATTTGAAACACGCAACTTTCCTCCTTATTTTATAATGAATAAGACAAAATTACCTGGCAAAAAGTTGCATGATGATCTTTTTATTTTTATTTGACAAACAGTTAGATGTTATTTTTTTGTATATCAGGGTTTCGGGTTTTGAGTTTGGTTTTGAGGTTTTGAGGTTTTGAGGTTTTGAGGTTTTGAGGTTTTGAGGTTTTGAGGTTTTG
>CAZTAW010000197.1:0-817 GCA_964611705.1 uncultured Bacteroidales bacterium | reverse complement strand
AGGTTTGGAGGTTTGGAGGTTTGGAGGTTTGGAGGTTTGGAGGTTTGGAGGTTCAGGGATCAAGGAAAAGGTATCCAAATTACAAAAAATATCTGTTGAATGACAATCGAATGACCATTGAATTTCAGGTTTCGAGTTTCCGTGATTATCAGTAAAATCCGTTATCAGTGTTCTGTCTCTTAATGGCACGCGGATAACACGGATGCGACGGATCTGCACGGATTTTGAATTCACGATAGCGTGCATTGTATCGTCCTGAAAAAAGTTGACAGGTTTTACATGAATCCTGAAATAAACTTTCATTTATAAAAATTTGGTTTCACGAAAAAACCCCCTCACTTTCGCAAGGGGGTTTTGGTTTTATAATCTTTTAGTGATTATTATCTTGCAATAGTAACTTTTTTGGTGAGAACACCTTCGTCAGTTTCTATCTTCAGGAAGTAAACACCGTCTTCGTAAGAAGCAGTATTGATCTGCAATATTGCATCTTCAACAACATCAAGGATTTCAACTGTTTGACCTACATAGTTCATAACAGTTATTTTGTTGATGTCGTAAGTAGATTCAACATTGATCAAATCCTGAGCCGGGTTCGGATAAACAGAGATTGAGCTTTCTCCGAATACATTCTCAATACCAACATGGCTTTCAATGCAGATCGTATCTGAAATTCCTTCACACTGATCGTAAATTGCAACTGTGTAGTAACAATAATCACCACCAGTTGTAATCGGATCAATATAAGGAGGTTCTTCTACAGGTTCTTCATTGAGCTTGATGTATTCTCCCATGTTGTGTGACCTGTAAATGTCAACAC
>CAZTAW010000196.1:0-6363 GCA_964611705.1 uncultured Bacteroidales bacterium | reverse complement strand
TTTTTCATACTCACATGGTTCACTATTGTTACATACTTTATAGCAAGCAAATCAAAATAATACATTCATTTTCTCTTTTTTACATCAATAACATGAAAAAATTATTCTTACTTTTCTTTGTCGTCAGAATAATTCATCGCTTCAACATTTAAGTTTATGAATTATTTGGGCTTAATGTTTCTTTCAACAATGACGTTTTCGCAGGTGTTCCTGTAAACATATGAGGATAACATTATAATAAAAGATAAAGGACTTGATAATTGCTACATATCAGAAATTACAGTTTTTGAATTAAGATTTGGAGCAGAAAATAGTAAGAATGCGAAAAAATCGCACAAGGCAGTTGATAGATTTATTCAAGGTTTGTCAATAATTCCGATTTATGGATGTGCAAAAAGGTATGCTGAAGAAAAAGTAAGATTGAGAAAAAATGGAACACCGATGCATGATGAATTTGATTTATTGATTGGTGTGACAGCTATTGAAAAATCTCCTCATCTTTATTATCTTTGATACCTGAATTTGAAAAAGATTTTGCACCAATCTTTAAAAATAGCTAAGAATACTGCTGATGAGGCTTCAGTTGCGGATAATATTATTTTTTTTGGCACTTACAATTAATTGCACAGTTGTAAATGCTTCTTTTCATAAATCGGATTCTTTGCTCAGGTCTTGGTATGATATTAAGGGCAGTGCCAATGACACCTTGAAAATTCAAGTTCTGCAATTGTTAGGCGATCAGTTTAAATACTCACAGCCCGATTCAGGTATGCATTATTTTAACATTGCACTGGAAATTGCAGAAAAAAGCAAGCTCAATATTTCAAAAGCCTACATTTTAATACGGATCGGATTTGCCAAATACGTTCAGGGCGAATATGATCTTGCCCTGGAATATTTTTTACAGGCACTTAGCCTTTTTGAAAAAGAGAATTACAAGAGGGGTATTGCCCTTGGATTTAACAACATGGGCTTGATTTATAACATGCAGGAAAAATACAAAGAGGCTGTTGACAGTCATCAAAAATCAATCGAAATTTGCCAGACAATTGGTGATAGTGCATTATGGTGTGTAAATCTTCAGAATATCGGAATTGCATACAATACGGTTGACTCGCTCGACAGTGCTTTATATTATGCAAACAAATCGCTTGAATTTTTCAAAAATCTTGGCCTGAATAAAAAAGGACTCGTAATTTACAATCTCAGGGGAGAAATATTTATCAAAAAAGGTGAATACCAAAAAGCCATCAATGATTACATGAAAATAATCAATTATCCCGGTTACGATAACAAATGGGAAATTTGCTATGCCCTTGCGGGACTTGCCGATACGGAAAAACACCTGGGAAATCCTGAGAAAAGCATTGAATATGCTTTACAAAGCTACAACCTGGCCCTTGAGATCGGAGCCAAATGGGACCTGCAGAAGGTAACGGGAATTTTGGCGGAATCATACGCCATGTTGCAGGATTGGGAAAAAGCCTATCACTATCACGAATTATTTAAAGCATACAGTGATAGTATTTTTAATGAGAAAAAAGAAAAGGAAATCAATTATCTGCAACTGCAGAAAAAGCATGAAGAAAATGAACTGCTTGCAGCCGAGAACCAACTTAAACAACAACGCATTGAGAGAAAAAATGCCATAATTTACGGTATAGTTTCGGGTTCGGTATTATTATGCATGATCGTTTTTGTACTTTACAGGAACAATATACTTAAAACACGTCTTAACAGGGAATTAAGAAATAAATCCGCTACGATTGCTGCCAAGAATAAAGAGCTCACGGAATTAAATGCTACAAAAGACAGATTGTTTAGGATCATATCTCACGACCTGAAAAGTCCGGTTAGCACACTGGTATCATTTACAGATTTGCTTATTGAAAATTATGGTCAATTTGATGAAAAAACAATCCATGAACTTTTACTTTCAATGAATAAATCTTCGAAAGAAGGTTTGCGTTTGCTTGAGAATCTTCTTGACTGGGCCAGGTCTCAAACCGGTTCATTATTAATGCATCGCGAGGATTTGAATTTAGCAGCTTTTACCAGCGAAGTCGTTGAATTATTTGTAACGGCTGCATCAGTCAAGAGTATCGGTATTGATAATGCAATACCTGATAAACTTATTGTACATGCAGACCGGAATATGCTTGCAGCAATTATTAGAAATCTGATATCCAATGCTATCAAATACACAGCAGATGGAGGTAAAATAAGTGTTGAGGCCGGATTTGATACTTCGGTATCAATGATTGAAATTGCTGTGAGCGATAATGGAATTGGTATTAAAAAAGAAAACATGTCCCGGATATTTCAGCTTGATGAACAACATACAACACCAGGAACGAATGACGAAAATGGGACCGGTTTAGGATTATTGATCTGTAAGGAGTTTGTTGAAAAGCAGGGAGGTAAGATTAAAGTTGAAAGCCAGGAAGGCAAAGGCAGTAAGTTTACATTTACACTACCGGGTAAAATGGCATAAAATCCCGTTTTAGGATCCGATGAATTTGCTAATCAATCTTTTTCAGGTTTTTATAAGTAATGATGTTATTAAAGATACTCATAGGATTGCAATGAAATTGGTGAATTGAAAAGAATCAACTTATAGCTTGTCAAAATATTAACTCTTTTCTTATATTTGTTGATGGACAGAACAAGACCGGATTATCAGGCAATTGGTATTAATTAACATTATAATATATGGAATGGTTTATTAAAACACTACAGGAAAACCCGTCACTGGCTATTTTCCTGACAATTGCGCTTGGCTTCTTTATCGGAAGGTTCAGATACAAAACCTTTTCATTGGGAAATGTTACCAGTGTTTTACTTGTTGGAGTACTGGTCGGTCAGCTAAAGATTGATATTTCACCGGATGTGAAAGCCATCTTTTTTCTGATTTTTCTCTTTTCGGTTGGATACAGTGTAGGGCCGCAGTTTTTCAATAGTTTGAAAAAGTCCGGCATCCCGCAACTCATTTTTACAACCATTATAGCCATCATCGCCTTGGTTTCAACATGGTTGCTTGGAAAAATGATGGGTTATAATGTTGGTCAGGCGACCGGATTATTTGCCGGTGCACAGACGATTTCCGCTGTAATCGGGGTGGGAGCTGATACAATTAATTCACTCGGACTGGATCCGGCAACAGCGAAAAATATGGTCAACGCTGTTCCGGTTTGCTATGCCGTGACTTACTTATTCGGGACGATAGGTTCGGCATTTTTCCTTGCCCAGGTAGGACCGATGTTTTGGGGTGGATTGAAAAAAGTGAGGCAACAGTGTAAAGACCTGGAAAAGAAACTGGGAGTGGGCTCCGGGGATATGCCCACCATGATCTCATCTTTCTCAACAATAGTTTTTCGGGCGTATAACCTCACTGAGAGCAGCGTTGCTATTGGAAAGACATCCGAAGAGCTGTATGATTTCTTTCTGGAGAAAGGCCATCGTATTTATGTAAAACGAGTAAGAAAAATGGGGGAGAAAGAACCCATGAATAACTTCAAGGGATATAAATTCAAACTACACGATGATATTGTTTTACAAGGCAGGGGTGAATTACTGATTACTGAAATGAAAGAAATTGGAAAAGAAATCTATGACCGTAAATTACTCGATTTTAAAGTTGACCATGTTAAAGTTCTGCTTACAAATAAAAAAGTGCATGGAATGACGGTAAGGGAGCTGAGCCAGCAACGATATGATTTCAAAGTTTCTTTACAGGATATTAGCCGTGGAGGCACAAAAATTCCTCTTATGCCCGAAACTCAATTACACCGCGGAGATATGCTTCAGCTTGTCGGACAAAAGCAAGATGTGGATAAAGCCGTAAAAATTCTGGGTTATCCTGATGTAATGACCGAGAAAACGGACCTGATCTCGGTTGGCCTGGGTATATTACTTGGAGGATTGATAGGCGTCCTGGCATTGCATATCGGACGGGCGACGATCAGTCTGAGTACCAGTGGTGGTGCATTGATAGCCGGTTTGCTGCTGGGATGGCTGCGTTCCAAACATCCCACCTTTGCACAGATACCCGAACCATCACTCTGGATCATGAATACGTTGGGATTGAACGCATTTATTGCAGTGGTCGGAATTACAGCAGGCCCGAGCTTTGTTGAAGGATTTAAGGAAGTGGGTCCCATGCTTTTTGTGATTGGGGCAATTGCTTCGCTGATTCCATTGTTTTTCGGGTTGATCATGGCCCGTTATATTTTTAAATTCGAACCTGCCCTGGGCCTTGGATGTTGTTGCGGAGCCAGGGTAACCACTGCTGCTTTACCTGCCGTGCAGGATTCGCTCGAAAGCCGGCTTCCCGCAATTGGCTATACCGTTACCTACGCATTGGGTAATACCTTATTAATTATTGGTGGAATTATTATGGTTTTTCTTTTTAGCTAAAAATAAATACAATGGAGAAGAAAATTGAAAAAATAAAAACAACCCGCTCAACAGAAAAAAAGCTTGAGCAGATGAGTCCTTTTGAAATAAAAAACAACCTCATCGCTTTGGCAGAAAAAAGCTTCGATAAAAGTAGCCATGCCATGCTCAATGCAGGTCGCGGTAATCCCAACTGGGTTTCAACAAAACCAAGAGAGGCATTTTTTACACTTGGTAAGTTCGGGATTGAAGAATGCCGCCGCCCGATGAATTATGAGCAGGGCCTGGCAGGAATACCGAAACTTGATGGAATTGCCAAAAGATTTGAAGCTTTTCTTGAAAAACACAAAGATGATCCGGGAGCCGATCTTTTAAAAGAACTATATCATTATGGTATAGAGAAGCAAAAATTTGATCCTGATGATTTTGTTCATGAACTGGCCGAAGGTGTGATCGGAGATCAATACCCTGTTCCCGACCGTATGCTGAGACATCCCGAGGCTATTGTGCATGATTACCTCGTTCAGGAGATGTGCGACCGCAAACCGCCCAAAGGCAAATATGACCTGTTTGCAACAGAAGGCGGTACAGCAGCCATGTGTTATATATTTGATTCATTGATGCAGAATTTCCTTGTTAAAAGAGGGGATAAGATCGCATTGTTTATACCGGTATTTACGCCTTATATTGAAATTCCGGAGCTTGACCGTTTTAATTTTAAGGTGGTTCATATCAATGCCAAAGGATTAACAAAAGAAGGAAAACATAGCTGGGAATTCCCGGATAAGGAACTGGAAAAACTTAAAAACCCTAAAATCAAAGTTGCCTATTTGGTTAATCCAAGCAATCCACCTTCAGTGGCTTTAAATGAAAGAGAAAGAAACAAGATCATTGATATCATAAAAAAAGACAACCCCAACCTGATGTTCATTACGGATGATGTTTACGGGACATTCGTAAATGGATTCCGCTCGCTGATGTCTGAAATTCCAAATAACACCTTGGGCGTTTATTCCTTCTCGAAGTATTTTGGTTGTACAGGATGGAGGCTTGGCGTGATTGCCCTTCATCAAAAAAACATCTACGATAGAATGATCAAAAACCTTCCGAAAGGAAAGAAAAACAAATTATATAAACGCTATCACACCATACATTTGCAGCCCGAAAAACTGAAGTTCATTGATCGCATGGTGGCCGACAGCAGAATGGTGGCCCTGAATCATACCGCAGGGCTTTCATTGCCACAGCAGATCCAAATGATGTTGTTTGCGGCTTTTGCCTTGTTCGACAAGGAAAATGAATACAAAAAACTGGCGCAGAAAATTGTACAGCACAGGCACCAATTGCTGTTCGAAAGCATGGGATTTGAAATCAAGCATAATCCTGCCAGTGCTGATTATTACGCCGAACTGGACATCATACTCTGGGCCAAAAAGCATTACGGAAAAAAATTTGCCAAATACCTGAAAAAGAATTACGAACCGGTTGATGTACTTTTCCGCCTTGCGGAACTATGTTCTGTTGTATTGTTGAATGGCGGAGGTTTTGATGCCCCCGAATGGTCTATCCGGGTATCACTGGCAAATTTGGATGATGAAGCTTATGTTACCATCGCGAAATCTTTAAAAAAGATTGTGGAAGAGTATATTGCGGATTGGGAAAGTAAAAAGAAGTAAGGGTTTATTTTACAATCAGTTTCTTTGTGATATTGCTTGTTTCTGTTTTTATCCTGATGAAATACACTCCTGTACTTAGCTGTGAGGTGTTTAATTCATGAAAACCGGCATTGGCCTTTTCAAGCAAAACCATTTGCCCGTTTTGATTATATATTTTGATGGTTTTTATGGTTTCTTCACTTTTAATAAAAGTATTGTTTGTAGCAGGATTGGGATAAATATCAATATTGGTTTCAGGTAAAAATGTTTCAGGGCCTGTTTCAGTTATCAGGTCGTCTCTTTTCCAGAGGGA
>CAZTAW010000195.1:0-6402 GCA_964611705.1 uncultured Bacteroidales bacterium | reverse complement strand
ATGGCTGCTCCACTGTAATTCCTGTTACCACCGGGATCAGCAAAAAGATACAGCAGCCTTTTATCCTCCTTTTTTGTGATCATATAGAACTTCTTACGGTATGTTCCCCTGAAAACTTTATTATCATAACCTTTAAGCTTCAGGCCCATACTATCGGCAAGCCCGGATAATTGATTCTGGTATTCTTTCATGGATTTATGTATCATACTTTGTTATTATTTTTTAACCTTTTAGGATACCTCCCACTTTCCTTTAGCGCTTTTGATATAATCCACTCCAACTGCCCGTTAGTGCTGCGGAATTCATCTGCAGCCCATTTCTCAACTGCCTTCATCACTTCAGGAGATATCCTGAGAACAAATGTTTTCTTTTTCGACATAATTAATTACTGATGCAAGGTTCCCGTATTCAATACCGGCGCAGGGTCTTTATCTGCGCAAAGAACAACCATCAAATTACTCACCATAGCAGCTTTCTTTTCTTCATCCAGGCTAATGATCTGCTTCTGACTTAACTCCTCAAGTGCCATTTCTACCATTCCCACTGCACCTTCCACGATTTGTTTCCTGGCTGCTACTATAGCTGTGGCTTGTTGCCTGCGCAACATTGCACCTGCAATTTCCGATGCATAAGCAAGATAGTTTATCCTGGCTTCAATCACATGTATTCCTGCAATATCCAAACGCTCGGCAAGCTCTTTTTCAAGTTCTTCATTCACCTCTTCCACGCCGGACCTGAGCGTAACCTCAGCTTCTTCATCTGCAAAATTATCATAAGGATAATGCCCGGCAATCTTCCTTACTGCCGATTCGGTCTGCACATCTACAAAATGAATAAAATCATCCACATCAAAAGCAGATTTATATGTGTTTTCAACTTTCCAGACCAATACAATCCCTATCATGACAGGATTACCGATCTTGTCGTTCACCTTTAAAGCCTCACTATCAAGATTACGGGCACGCAAAGAGATCTTTTTACGCGTGAAAAATGGATTTACCCAGAAAAATCCGTTTTTCTTAATGCTTCCCCTGTAAGCTCCAAACAAAACCAATACACTCGATTCGTTGGGATTAACGATCACAAAACCGCCCAGCATAAACAAACCAATGGCAAGAATAGCAGCCAGCCAGAACATTTTCATAAAGATCATGCCCAGTACCGGGCCAATGATCAATATCAGGATAAAAAACAACAACAGATAACCCGATGCCGGTGAATACATTTTTTCGTTTTTCATGACAATACTTTTTAATGATTATTCAATATGATATTATTTTGATATCACAATGATAATACTTGTTTTCCCATAAGTCAAGTTTTTTAACATTATTTTGTTTCATAGTCGTAATTTTGTCAAACAAACAATTATTGGGAATGGAAAAAAAATATGAGCATATTTTCTTCGACCTCGACCGGACTTTATGGGATTTTGAGAAAAGTGCAAAGGAAACCTTTTCAGAAATATACAATTATTTCGGATTGACACAAACAGGTATTCCATCTGAGGAGAATTTCTTAACTACATACAAGAAAAACAACGATCTGCTTTGGTCATATTATCGCAGGGGCGAGATCAAAAAAGAAGTTTTAAGCGTAAGACGGTTTGATATGACTCTGAATGATTTTGGGATTGATGACCTCTCACTGGCAGCAAAGATCGCTGATTATTATATTACAGAAAGCCCTAAAAAAGTCAACCTTTTTCCTAATTCTTTTGAAATACTCGAATATCTGCATGTAAAATACAAGCTTCACCTTATGACCAATGGTTTTGAGGAAGTTCAGCAAACCAAGATCAGCAATGGAAATCTCAGGAAATATTTCCAGTATGTGATCACCTCAGAAATGGCCGGAGTTAAAAAGCCCGAAAAGGGAATTTTTTTGTATGCCTTTGATATAACGGATGCCGCTCCCAATAATTCTTTAATGATCGGTGACGACCTGGAAGTGGATATCAAAGGGGCACGCGAAGTTGGCATGGATCAGCTTTTTGTGAATCATCTCCGTCAAGAACATAATGATGAGGTTACTTTTGAGGTTAAGAACCTGAAGGAGATTAAGCAACTGCTTTGATTTTGCAAGACAGAAAAACATTTTTACTAATAACATGCAATCTACTTCAATCCGGTTTATCATTCGCTTTATTTGAATTTGGCAATTACGGTTTTTGCTCCGCAAGCATGTTGTCCGATTTCAACCTGTATTTCAGCATCCATTGGTAAGAAAATATCTACCCTTGAACCGAATTTTATCATGCCTGTCTCTTTGCCCTGTATGGCCATATCACCTTTTTTGTATTTACATAGAATACGACGTGCCAGCACGCCGGCTATTTGCCGCACCAGAATTTCACCATTCTCATTTTCAATCACAATGGAGTTTCTTTCATTTTCTTCGGATGATTTGGGCACGTATGCCGCATAAAACCTGCCTTTTGTGTGTCTGTTATATTTGATCTTACCGGAAACCGGGAACCAGTTAACATGTACATCAAACAAGGTCATAAATACCGATACTAACTGGCGTTTCTCTTTAAAATATTCTTTCTCAAAAACTTCTTCAATGGCTACAACATTACCATCTGCACTGCTATAAATCAGCTCATTATTTTTTTCGGGATTTCTTCTCGGTCTTCTGAAAAAACGGAACACAAGTATCAGAAAAACAAAACCGATCCCGTAAAGAATATAATGTGCAATGCCCTGCTCCCTAAATATGAGATTGAAAGCAAACAAGATAAGCAAAACGGCAAGCGCAATGGCTGCGATAATCAGGTAACCGGCAGGATGAATTCTCATATCAAACAAATAAAACAATATATATTAAAACCATCGGAGCGCTGAGCAAAACCCCGTCGAAACGATCCAAAACACCACCATGGCCGGGAAGCAGATTCCCCGAATCTTTGATATTTACACTTCGTTTCAACATGGATTCGATCAAATCTCCAAGCGTGCCAAAAATAACGATCATTAATGCAATGATCATCCAGTGGTACCAAATAAATGTATTAAATAATTGTGAACTCAGGTACCCGGCAGCCAGGGTGAAAACTGCTGCCCCAACAGTCCCTTCCCATGTCTTTCCGGGCGAAATTTCAGCAAACAGCTTATGCCGGCCGATCAAACTGCCAATCAAATAGGCAAACACATCATAAACCCAAATAAGGATAAAGAAGCCCAGAATAATTTTATAAGATGAATTTCCGTATTGCATTGCCGGGTTCATCAGAAAATTAAGACTTCCAAAGGGAATAATAACATAAAGAAAGCCCAGTAAGGTAAATGCAGCGTTTCCGGCCGGATTTTCCTTTTTAAGAAATAAAAGATCAATAAATGGGATAAAAACAAAAAACAAACCAATAACAAGGGCTTCGGTTGTTATCAGGCCAATTGCCACCAACGCAATTGTAAGATAAATCAAAAGTCCGGTAACCAGTGTTGGGCCTTTTTGTAATTGAATATTTTGTGTTCGGTTAACCAGGTTCAGGTATTCATTAAATCCCAGTAACGTAATGATCAAAAACAATGATGCAAAAGCAAAATGGCTCCATAGCATGCAACCGATCAATACCACAAGAAAAACAATACCGGTTAATGTTCGCTTTACGAATTCGCTCACAATTCATTATGTTTTTCAAGAAGCGCAATTGCTGCACTTTCATTTTCATTTTCAACATAGATGTCAATCGAACCAAAATGATAGGAAGAATCCTTCCTGTTGATTTCATTACAATTAATATCTTTCTCAGACAATAAAGCCTTGATGATACTGACTTTATACACTCGGTCTGTGGAATAAACCTTTACCCAATCTTTCATATAATAAATTTTAAAAACGATCTTCAATAACAAAAACGTAGAGTTCCTTTGGACCATGGGCGCCCATAACCAGCGTTTTTTCTATATCGGCAGTCCGGCTGGGACCAGTAATTAAGGAAATCATTGAAGGGAAATTCTCAGCATATTTCTCTTTCATACCTTTTAAAGCATCCTGAATATCATGCACAATTTGTGAACTATATGCCAAAACCAGGTGGATTTCAGGGAAAGCATTCATCCGTCTTCCGGAGGCCTGTGCAGAAGAAACCATCACACTTCCCAAACGTGCAACCAGAAATTCGCACCGGGTAATTCCTGCCTTCATTGATAAAAACTTTTCCTGATGCGATTGTAAATAAACATCTGCATTCTGCAATATACTTTGAATTTCCGTATCAAGGCAAAAAATCTCCTTCCATGCATTATCCTGAATTAACAATTGAACAGATCTTCTGAATTCTTCTCTGTCTTCACAATAAATAAACTTTCCTGATACTTTGGTAAGCTCCTGTGCAAAAGTAACATCAAGCTGATCAGTCATTTCGGTAAAAACAATGCTGTCCCAGTCAACTTCCTCATTCAACGCTAAGGGTTTGTTAATTAATGCATTTCTGATCCGTTTCAATATTTTCTCACGTGAGGTTGCTTGGTTCATTTGGCAAATATTTCCAAATCAGCTATTTTGAATCCTAATCGTCTTCACTCTTTTTTAGTGTTGAAGGCTTTTTTTGACTGTCAGCCCGGTTTGCAGGTTTCTTCTTTGTTACGGTTTTTTCTTCCTTTTGTTTTTCTTCTGCTTCTTTTTTCTTTTTCTCTTTTCCGATGCTATCCGAAGATTTCTTTCTTCGGCTTACACGTTTTGTTGATTTTTGCTGTATTTTTTCCTGTGCTTTCTTTTCATCCCAGGGTCGCTTGCCATACACTTCCTCAAGATCATTACTGAAAATCACCTCTTTTTCAAGCAATTTATTGGCAAGTATGATCAATTTCTCCTTGTATTCGGTGAGTATCTTTTTTGCATTCTGGTAAGCTTTTTCAACCAGTTTCTTCACTTCATCATCAATGATTTCTGCCGTTTTTTCGCTGTATGGTTTTGTAAAGGAATACTCCTGTTGCCCCGTAGAATCATAAAAAGAAATGTTACCAATTTTCTCATTCAGCCCGAAAAAAACAACCATGTTGTAGGCCTGCTTGGTCACCTTCTCAAGGTCATTGAGAGCACCTGTTGAGATTTTTCCTAAAACAATTTCTTCGGAGGCCCTTCCACCAAGTGCGGCCGTCATTTCATCAAACATCTGGTCGAAAGTAGTGATCTGTCTTTCTTCGGGAAGGTACCATGCAGCTCCCAAAGCTTTTCCTCGGGGCACAATGGTAACTTTCACAAGCGGATGTGCATGCTCAAGCAGCCAGCTCACAGAAGCGTGTCCGGCTTCATGGAAAGCGATTGTTTTCTTTTCATGCGGTGAAATAATCTTATTCCGCTTTTCCAGCCCTCCGATAATCCTGTCAATTGCATCCATGAAATCCTGCCTGTCAACATCTTTTTTGTTTTTCCGGGCAGCGATCAATGCCGATTCGTTACAAACATTTGCAATATCGGCACCGCTGAATCCAGGTGTTTGTTTTGACAGGAACGCAAGGTCAACATTTTTGTTGATCTTTTTAAGAGGTTTCAGGTGTACTTTAAAGATGGCTTTTCGTTCTTCCAGATCCGGAAGTTCCACATGGATCTGACGGTCAAACCGGCCCGCCCTCAAAAGAGCCCTGTCAAGAATATCCGCGCGGTTGGTAGCCGCCAGGATGATAACACCGGTATTACTCGAAAAACCATCCATTTCGGTAAGCAACTGGTTCAGTGTATTTTCTCGCTCGTCATTGGCGCCGGTCATGGGGTTTTTACCCCGTGCACGGCCAATGGCATCAATTTCATCAATAAAGATTATACAGGGGGCTTTTTCCTTTGCCTGCTTAAAAAGGTCGCGTACACGGGACGCACCCACACCCACAAACATCTCTACAAAATCCGAACCTGAGATGGAGAAAAACGGAACCTGAGCTTCACCGGCAACAGCTTTGGCAAGCAATGTTTTTCCTGTTCCCGGAGGGCCGATCAATAAAGCACCTTTTGGAATTTTACCTCCTAATTGTGTGTATTTTTCAGGACTCTTTAAGAAGTCCACAATTTCCATTACCTCAACTTTAGCTTCTTCCAGACCGGCAACATCATGAAAATTAATGGTTACACTCTGGCCCTTATCAAATAATTGTGCCTTAGATTTGCCGATATTGAATATTTGTCCGCCCGGACCGCCGCCGCCCCTGCTCATCATTCGCATGATAAAAAACCATACACCAAGCAAGATCGCGATAGGAATGATCCATCCCAGCAGTTCCCGGCCCCAGTTCTGGCGGGTTTCATTTTCAATATAAACCGGGCTCTCTATATCGTTTTCTTCCTGAACAGCAATTACCTTGGTTTCGAATGATTCGGGTGATGTTACATTATAATAGAATTGGGAGCCAGTACCACTACCGTCATCCCGAACCTTATCATACCTTGATTTGGTAAGTTCCGATT
>CAZTAW010000194.1:0-6448 GCA_964611705.1 uncultured Bacteroidales bacterium | reverse complement strand
TGAACCACAAAGGATCACGAAGTGCACACAAAGTTTCACTAAGTATTTTTAGCTTTTTTGTCACCACATTTTAACTTTTGAGACTACCTTGATTGATTATGTGATTTTCACTGCCAGAGCCATATTATTCACACAACAATAATACTTATATTTTTGCTTTTTCTACCTTTGTAAAAAACGAACTTTTGAACACCGAATTATTCATAGCGAAGCATATCATCTCAAAATCCAGGGAAAATTTTTCCCGCCCCATCATTAAGCTGTCTGTCGTAAGCATTGCTTTAGGTCTTGCTGTGATGATTGTGGCCGTTTCGATACTCACTGGTTTTCAAAAAGAAGTACGAAGCAAGGTTGTTGGATTTAGCTCACATATCCAGATCAGTAAATTTGATAGCAACAATTCATATGAAGCTTTTCCGATAAGTAGTAAAAAGCCCTTTGATCCTGATACAATCGAGGGTGTAGAACACATACAGGTATTTGCAAATAAGGCCGGGATCGTAAAGACCGATGAGCAAATACAGGGTATTGTTTTAAAGGGTATCGGGAGTGATTACGACTGGTCGTTTTTTACTGATAAGATCATAAAAGGGACAAATTTTGAAATCAGTGATTCGGTTGTAAGTAATGATGTGCTCATATCAAAAACGCTGGCCGATTTGCTAAAGCTGGAAATAGGTGATCCTGTGCGTATTTATTTTATTTCGAGCGATCAGTCAGGCACGCGGGGACGAAAGCTGAATATTTCGGGCATTTATGAAACCGGATTGGCTGAGTTTGATGAATTGTTCATCATAGGTGATATCAAGCATGTTCAAAAATTAAATCGCTGGGATAAAAACCAGATTGGCGGATTTGAAGTCATGGTTAAAGATTTTAGCAGGACAGACAGCCTAACAGCATATGTGCGACAGGAAGCCGGTATTGCATCTAATGCGCATTCCATAAAGGAGATATATCCCCGGATATTTGACTGGCTCAAACTTCAGGATAAAAATGTGGAGGTTATTCTGGTGCTCGTTATTCTTGTGGCATCCATAACAATGATTTCTACTTTATTTATACTTATCCTTGAAAGAACAAATATGATAGGGATTCTGAAAGCGCTGGGAACAAAAAATATATCAATAAGAAAAATATTTTTATACAATGCAGCTTATATAATCGGTGTGGGTTTGTTGTGGGGCAATCTGATCGGAATTGGCTTATGTTTGTTGCAGCAATATACAGGCATGCTCACCCTTGACCAGGAATCCTATTATATGACTGTAGTACCAATAAACCTTAATACAGGATATATTATCCTTTTAAATATTGGTTCCCTATTGATAAATGTTTTGTTTCTGATTATTCCATCCTATATAATCACAAAGATTACCCCTTTGAAAGCGATACGGTTTAGTTGATTTGTAATACCGATGACTATTTGAATTGCGCCTTTAGTTCGTTTTTCTCCTAAAGGCACTTCAAATATGCATGGGCATTAACCATTGCAAAAAGCAAATTTACTATCAGCGCAATTTGTTTTGCAATTGGTAAAAATTGTATGTTTTAGCAAACCTCTTAAATTTGCTATCTTCCTTAATTTTCATAATAACAGTATCAATAACCTTTCCTGTAATAACTTTCTGATTGAAAGTAAAATTATCTTCTTGCTGAGTATCTTAGATATGCAATAGCAATCGTTCTGTAAATCATATGCGCAAACTTTGTGTAAGGCAGGAAAATGATGATAAACCAAACCAGCACTAAGTGTAAAATATACCAGTAATAACCGGCATGCCAGTCTGCGAATCTTGATATTTCGAGTACAGGCCCTGTGATGATCAGTAAGTAGAATGAAATAAGGAATACCCAGTCGAAATAGGATGTGTTACCTGCTTTTTCTTTGTTAAAAAGTCTTTCCCATATCATGATAGTTGTTCCGGTAAATAACATAAGAAAAGCAATATTTCCGGCTATTTTAATCGGATTCCATAGGGAGATGGGATATTCCCAAAAGATCACACTCAAAATGGCAAACAAGGTTACAAACAGTAAGATGATAAATCCCCAAAAAACCATGAAGTGCGCATAGGTTCTGTATTTCTGTGTCCGGCATTTATTAAATTTCCTGTGACTCATAATTTCCGTGAAAGCTTCTTTAAGGCTCTTAAAAAAACTTTTCCTGGGTTTATATCCGGAGTAATGTTTCTTTAAATCATTCCAATATGCCCTGATACTGAAAATTACACCCGAAACAGACAAGAACACCAGTATTCCGAAAGTTGAGTTCAGCAGCGTGTGTGGAAAAAAGTTACCATAATTAACAGGGCCTTCCGGAATGCTCAAGTTACCGGCCAAATAAAGAATCAATAAAAGTATGATCAAAGGAATGATTAAAGCGGCAGGAAGAAATAATGGCATGGATAATAACCTCCCAAGCCACTTTGGTTTTGCATAATGAATAATGCTTTCCTGTCTGAGACTTGCCAACACATCTCCGGGCTTAACACCTCTTGGGCAATACGTGCTACAATCCCCGCATTGATGGCAGAGCCAGATATCGGGATCGGTAAGCAATTGATACTTTAACCCCCAACCGGCCCAATGCATTTCTTTTCTTGGATATGGATTCTCTTCCGGCGAAAGTTCACATACCACTGTGCAATTCCCGCATTGCATGCATTGCTTGAGGGAGGCTTTGCTGTTTCGGCTAAGCTTATGAATAAATCCTATGTCCGGTTTAACTTCCATTACCTTATAACCTTATACCTGTATACCCTTTATTTCAGATTCCAGATTCCAACCCGTTAGCTATTGGAACCAAATTTCAAATTTCTCCCGATAAATATCGGGACTACATCCCCTTAAAAGGATTCATCCCCACCAGCTCAATTTCTTCGACATAATCATTAATGATATCCGGAATCTTATCATATTCATTGATTTCCATGAAAACCGTTTTGATCCTTTCCGATTCCAGCATCATCTTATCCAGGGTTTCCTTAATATTTTCTCCTCTTTTTTCTGTTAATTCGCTTCCATGAATATAATGGCACTGGTAATTATCACCCGGTTTACAACCTATCTGCATAATACCATCAAATCCCTGTGACAGCGCATCCGAAATCCATACCTTATTGATTGAACCGATACATCTTACAGGGATGATTCTTATAAACGGACTATATTTCAACCGCTTTAATCCTGCCATATCAAAAGCCGGGTAAGCATCATTTTCACAAACAAAGGCCAATATCCTCAGCTTTTCTTCAAATTCATCCGGTACATGCACCGCACGGATCATTTCAGAAACACTATTAATTGAAAAGTTACTGAAGTTTATGATCCTTTCGGGACAAGCACCAAGACATATTCCACATCTTCTGCAGCGTGCCGGATTTGAAAGTGGTGTTCCCGATTCAGTTTCATCATAGGAACCGAAAGGGCATTCCTCAGTACATCTTTTGCAATCAGTACATCTTTGTAAATAGAGTTCCGGCCAGCTTTGATCTCCTGAACGGGGATGAACTGATTCTCCGCGGCTTGTTGCCTCAACGCACTGAATTGCTTTGAGCATGGCGCCTCCGGCATCTTCCATGCATGATGGGATATCCATCGGAGCCCGGGCTGTTCCAGCCGCATAAATGCCGGTTCTCCTGCTTTCGTATGGAAAGCAAATAAAATGACTGTCCGGGAAATTGTACTTCAATTCCGGCAATCCCTTCCCCAGTCTGTAGGACAAATTCAACTCCTCAGAATTAGAGGGTGTCATTCCCATCGCCAATACAACAAGGTCGGCAGTGATTTGGATTTCCTCGCGGAATAGTTCACTGTTGATATCAACTTGTAATTCATTTTCTGTATTTATCTTTATTACTTCACCCTTTGTCAGGAATAACCTGTCCTCATTTTGCAGATGTTTGTAAAACTCTTCGTAATGGCCGGGAGTACGAATATCTTTATAAATGATATAAACATTAGCTTCAGGAAATTGATCCAGGATGTATTTGGCTTGTTTCAGAGAGGTGCCGCAACAGAAGTTCGAACAGTAGGGAAGGTGGGCCTTATCTCTGGATCCTGCACACTGAACAAAAACCACATTTTTGGGATCATTGCCTGAGGAAGGAATTCGGATGCTTCCATCCTTTGCCATTTTTTCTAATTCTATATTGCTGATAATGTCATCCGACCGATCATAAGAAAAATGCGTCAGCTTTTTCGGATCATATGGTTTCCAGCCGGTTGCCAATACAATGGCTCCAACTTTCATACTCATCTTATTATTACTACCTCTTTGGATTTCAACATTGAAATTTCCAGGCTCTCCTGAAATTTTTTCAATTGCACCGGATAAAAAAGTATGTATGTTTTTGTTTTGTTGCAGTTCCAGTATCTTTCCCGAAATAATGCGTTCCTGCGGTTTCTGGTAAGGAGGATGCAATGGAATTTGTTTGAAAAGATTATTTGACCAGCCGCCAAGCACTTTTTCTTTTTCAATTAAAGCAATTTCATAACCGGCTTTTGCCCCTTCGATAGCTGCAGTAATTCCGCTAATACCTCCACCCAATACAAGAATGTTTTTTGATGGAGTATCCGGAATATAGGGTTTTGGGTTGAGAATATTTTTGATCTTAGCCAATCCCATTCGCATCAAATCTTCGGCAAGCATTTGCGTGTCTTCAATGCCGGGTTCCTGCGTCCAGGCGACTTGTTCACGAAGGTTAACCCTTTCAGTATGTATTTCCTTTCCAAATGAAAAAGTATTATGATGAAAACGATGGGAACAAGCGCCGATTACAACGGCATCAAGTTCTTTTTCTTTGATGTCTTTTTGAATCAAATCCGAACCGGACGGATTGCAAAGGCCTTCTTTAGACTGAACTACTGAGGGAGCAAATTCAGCAGAAACAACATCACAAAGTTTCTGAACATCGAAACAATTTCCAATGTCACAACCCTTGCATATGTATGCTCCAATCTTTTTCTCCGTCATTTTTGTATAGCTTTTAATGCTGCTGCTGTGGCATCTTTTAATGATGCTGAAACATCCATGGGCCTTTTTGCACATCCCGCAGCAATAAATCCTTCATCTATATGATCGAGAAATCCTTCAGTACCTTTCAAAACTGATTCAACTTTTGAAGGGATTATCCCCGTGGCTAGCACAATTAAATCAGCTTTGCTTTTTATCCGTTTCCCGGCGGCAACATCTTCTGCAACTATAAAAAGTTCATTGTCTTGAATTTCTACCTTACCTGCTTTACCTTTGATCAATTCAATTTCGCTATCCTCTTTTACTTTGTTGAGGAAATCTTCATTTCTGCCACCAATACGTAAATCAATATAATAAATCCGCACTTTGGCTTCCGGGCATTTCTCCCTGGCGATCAGCGCATGCTTTAATGAAGCAGAACAACAGACCGCAGAACAATAGGGGAGATGATTCTCATCTCTTGATCCCGCGCATTGCACAAAAACAATATTCTCAGGCGGTTTTCCATCCGATGGTTTTAATAATTTTCCGTTTGTCGGGCCATTCGGCGCTGTATACCTTTCAAACATCACATTGGTAATAATGTCGGGATGTTTTCCGAAATTCATCATTTCCAGCCTGTCAGCATCATAAGGTTCCCAGCCTGTTGCATAAACGATTGATGAAAATATTAACTCAGCCTTTGTTGGTTTAGCATCAAGTTGAATGGCATCGTATTGACATACTTCAACACATTTTGCGCAAGCTTCCTTCTTACAGGCGGTTTCATCAATCGTATATTTAAATGGAAATGAAAGTTCATGCGGGAGGTGAATTGCTTTGGTTTTATTTATTCCATGGTTATATTCATTGTCAGTCTCAACCGGGCAAACATCACTGCATGCCCCGCATGCTGTACAATTGTAATTGACCAGTTCTGCATTATGTTTTATAATTACCTGAAAATTTCCTCTCTCACCACTGATTTTCTCAACATTAGAAGAAATGAAATATTTTATTCCCGGATTTTCCCTGATCCTTTTAAAATTGATTTCAAGTCCGCAATAGGGTGGGCATAGCTTTGGAAAATACTCATGAAACTTAATAACTTTCCCGCCGAGGTAGGGTAATTTTTCGACAATTACAACCTCATGGCCAACTTCTGCAATTTCAACGGCCGTTGTTATTCCGCTTATTCCTCCACCGATTACCAGAATTGGGTGTTTCATCGTAATGAATAAATATTTTTTCTAATATTAATCAGATACTGGATTCTGGTTACTGTATTCCGGATAAGATTGCTACAAGCCTCCGGTATCCAGTATCCAGCATCAAGTATCCAGTTTTACCAATTCTTTAATCTCCCTCTTCATCATCTCCCACTCATCCGTTTCAGGATTCCAGCGGGAATTGGCAAAACAATGCCAGTTTTTTTCGTCCATTTTCGGGAAATCGCTGCGGAAGTAATATCCCGGCCAGCGTGTTTCTTCC
>CAZTAW010000193.1:0-6449 GCA_964611705.1 uncultured Bacteroidales bacterium | reverse complement strand
AAGGCCTTTTAACAAAACCCAAACATCTTTTCTGAAAACAACAACAGTACTCAAAACTGTTGCTCCGTGAACAACTACTGCAAATATGGTATTTTCTTTGGCCTGAATATCCAGAACTACTTTTCCCAGTTCGAGGTGTCCGCTTGAGCTAACGGGTAAAAATTCAGTTAATCCCTGCACCAAACCCAAAATTAATGCCTGCAGCCAGTCCATATTTTTTTGTTTAAAAGATTGTTAATAATTGATTATGATGGATGTATGCTTCAAGGTCTATTCGTTTTTTTTGGGACGTTTCATAATAGCAAATATCTCAACAACATAACCGGCGAGGATAAGAATAGGAGCCAATGTCAATTTTGTGAAATTAAACATGGTATCGTTGAATACATCCGGGTCGTCAGAACCGCCACCGATCATCAGAATAAATCCAAGAATGATCAATCCAAGACCTATCAATAAGAGTTTGTAATTCTCCCTGTTGAAAGCAAAAATACTTCCCCGATCCTGGGGTTTTTGCTGACCTTGCGGTTGTGTATGTTTTCCCTTTTCCTGTGATTTTTGTACGGGTCGGTTTTTGTTTTTATAACTCATTTCGAAATTGGTTTTCAAAAGTCAAAAATAATAGTATTTTGCAAATGCAAATGATTTTTAACGATTTTTAATAATAAAGGTCATCTGTTCTCATTCTGAGATATTTCCTTACTGCAAAGAAAGTGGAAAACCAGGAAATAATCAAGCCCAGTATTACCACGATACCGAACAAAGTGAGGATCATATTGATGTCCTGCAAATTAACAAGCTCGGGAACTTCCTGCTGGGTGAGGTATACCACGCCCATTAATAAAAGTATGGCGATCAAAGCACTGTAAATTCCCTGCATAATTCCCTGTAAAATAAACGGTCTCCTGATAAAACTTTGTGTTGCCCCTACAAGCTGCATACTTCGTATCAGGAATCGTTTTGAATACACCGAAAGCCTGATGGTATTATTGATGAGCGCTATCGCGATCAGTAACAGTAACAAACTGAATCCAAGCAGGATCAAACCTATCCGTCTGATGTTTTTATTGATCAGGTGAACCAGTGATTTCTGATACCAGACTTCTTTCACATTGTCATTGGCGATTAAATTTTGTTCAATTACCATTAAGCTGTCTACATTGGCGTATTCGGCTTTTAGTCTCAGGTCTATACTTGGCAATAAAGGATTATAACCCAGAAATTCAAGGAAATTTTCGCCCAGGTCTTCCTGCATGATCCCGGCAGCTTTTTCTTTTGTGATATATTCTGTTGATTTGATGAACGTTGAGGCATCCAGTGTTTTTTGCAATTGAATGATGCCGGCTTCTTTTACCCCATCCTTCATGATAATTGAAAAACGAATATTTTCTTTTACATAATCGGAAAGCTTTTTGGCATGGAGAATTATCAAACCCAGCATTCCCATCATAAAAAGAACAAGCGTTATACTGATGATGCTGGTCACATAAGAAGCCCTGTACCTTCGTTTGTAATATTTTTCTTCTTGTTTTGCCATTGTAAAGTGAGGGCTAAATTAATAATTTTAGCCAAACAATACTTTATTCATTCCTGGGATAAAGTTATTATATTTATACAAAAGTTTTTAATGCAAGTTCTTAAAGGATTTATTTTTATTGAAGTTTAAAATAATGAAACAAATAAGATATAAGATATATCAGCAGCTTGTAGACGGCTTAATTGGTTTTGACCAGGCTGATAAAGAGCTAAAAAGCTTATTTATAGCAAATCAGGAAATTTCAGATGAGCAGATGAAAAAGATATTGCTCGAAGCTAAACGGGAATGGATCGTCGGAAAGAAAAAAAATGCCGTTAAAATAATCAGAATGGCAACAGGAATGCGTTTAAAGAAATGCAAGGAATATTGTGAACAACATTTCTGAAAATCAATTCTTTTTTTCTGATGCGTCCCTTTTTTGCTTTAAAGTAAACACCGTGATCTCACCCGGGCAATTAAAACGTATGGGAATGGCCGAAACACCGCATCCCGGACTGGTATAACCTTGCATGTTTTTGTATTTCCAAAGCCCCCTGTAAAATTGTTTTCCCTCAAATTGATGTGTTATCAGAGGTTTTCCTGACGGAAGGCAGATTTGTCCACCATGTGTGTGCCCGCATAAATACAGATCGTATTTATTATCAGCAGCAATATCAAATAACTCAGAGGAGTGAACCAATGCGATCTTGAAACCTTTTATGGGTTCTTCCAATGCATCAATGGCGTTTTCAGTAAAGTAATAATAAGGATCATCAGTTCCGGTGATTGTAATATGAGCATTTTTGCGTTTCAGCTTTATGCTTTCATTGATCAGCATTTTTACGCCCATATTTTCAAGATGGGTAAGCATCAGATGGGTATCATGATTACCCAGTATGCCAACAATGCCCATTTCTGCCTGTATGTTGTCAATTATTTTTTTTAGTGCAGGTAATATCTGCCTGTATCGGCCATGAGTACTCTTGCGATAGTCACCGGTTATTACGCAGAGGTCATAATCAGTTTGTTGAATTATACAGATAATTTTTTCCTCAATTCCCGGGTATGTATCCAAATGAAGATCAGTTAAATGAAGAATCTTAAAATCCTCAAATTCATCAGATAGTTGACCAAAGAAAAGATCAATGTTTTTGATCAGGATATTTTTGGCATTGGAAACACCTTTTTCGTAATATCCTGTTGCTTTCAACAAAATGACAAAATAATTCAGTAGTTTTTGAAAAAGACTCCAGTGGCTTTTGCTTTTCTTCCCGCTTTTCTTTCGTTTATAGCGGTCGCTTTCGAGAATTGCTCTTGTCGAATTCCAAATGATACGTTTTTCATTCATGATTTAAAAATAATCAAAAATGTTGATTTAAATCATTCCCATCTTTTTTCTAATTTCGCAAGCTGAATCACTTTGAAAATGAAAAGATTTTATCAAATATTCATTCTGTCGGGATTTTTATTTCTTGCAGCTTGCCAGGCCATTGATCATAAAAATCCGTATGATCTGGATATTATGTATCAACCTCTTGAATATATGGCAGTTGCAGATAAAAATGATTCTATGGTAATGGTTGATCTTGAGGAGTTTATTCCCGGTATACAACTTGACATCCGCTATTCGACAAAAAACAATTTCACCGGCGAAAAAATTTACAAAAAGCCAAAGGCTTATTTGAGATTGCCGGCAGCAGAGGCATTGAAAAAAGTTCAGGTAGAATTGAATAATGAAGGCTTGGGGTTAAAAGTTTTGGATGCTTACAGGCCTTATGCTGCAACATTGACATTCTACGAGGTATACAACGATACGATATTCGTTGCGGCTCCCTGGAAAGGCTCCAGACATAACCGGGGGTGCGCGGTTGATGTTTCCCTTGTTGATATTGATACAGGAAAAGAACTTCCGATGCCAACAGCCTTTGATGATTTCTCGGAAAAAGCTGCACCGGATTATATGAACCTTCCCGATACAGTGATAAAAAACCGGAGAATATTGATATCAATCATGAAAAAACATGGCTTTACGGTATATCCGCATGAATGGTGGCATTTTGATTTTATAGGATGGGAAAATTATCAGTTGATGAACCTTTCATTTGATGAACTGGAAAAAACAAAACATAAACTCGAATTCTTCAGGTATAATTAAACAAATATGGATTATCATTTCGGTGAAATAGAAAAAAAGTGGCAGAAATACTGGATGGAAAATAAAACTTTTCATGTTGAGATTGACCAACAGAAACCCAAGTTTTATATATTGGATATGTTTCCTTATCCCTCAGGAGCAGGATTACATGTGGGGCATCCACTAGGTTATATTGCTTCGGATGTATATGCCAGATATATGAAACACAAGGGTTATAATGTTCTTCACCCCATGGGATATGATGCTTATGGCCTTCCGGCCGAACAATATGCCATACAAACAGGAACGCATCCTGCTGTTACTACCGAAAAAAATATAAAACGCTATCGCGAACAATTGGATCAAATCGGTTTTGCCTATGATTGGGACAGGGAAGTACATACCTGCGACCCGGAATATTATAAATGGACCCAATGGACTTTTATTCAGCTTTTTAAATCCTGGTACAACAAGAAATCGGATAAAGCCGAATCAATTGAGGATTTAATTAAAACCTTTGAAAAAGAAGGGAATAAAAATATTGAAGCTGCTTGTACACAGGAAGAGATTTTTACAGCAGATGACTGGAACCGGATGACCGAAAAACAGCAGCAGGAAATTCTTATGAACTACCGCCTGGCATATCTTTCCGATACGATGGTGAACTGGTGCCCTGCTTTAGGCACTGTGCTTGCCAATGATGAAGTTAAGGATGGATTTTCAGAACGAGGCGGACATCCTGTTGAGAAAAAATTGATGAAACAATGGTCGTTGCGCATTACAGCATATGCACAGCGCTTACTTGACGGACTTGAAAAAATTGATTGGTTTGAGTCTTTAAAAGAAGTTCAGAAAAATTGGATTGGCCGCTCTGAAGGAGCATCTGTAAAATTTGATATTTATGGTGCGGAAGAATCTATTGAAGTGTTTACTACAAGACCGGATACATTGTGGGGGGCAACTTTCATGGTCCTTGCGCCAGAGCATGAATTAGTTAAGGAAATCGTAGATAAAGATCAAAAACAAGCCGTTGAAAAATACGTTAACTGGGCCAAAAACCGCTCAGAAAGAGACCGTATTTCAGAAGTGAATAAAATTACCGGGGAGTTTACCGGCGCCTATGGTATCAATCCGGTGAACGAAGAGAAAATACCTATCTGGATTGCCGATTATGTTTTGTCCGGTTATGGAACCGGTGCCATTATGGCCGTCCCTGCGCATGACAGCCGCGATTTTAAGTTTGCCAAACATTTTAATATACCCATCATACAGGTGGTGAAACAAAAAAATGAAGAACCTACCGACCCTTTGACCTGGGAGGATTCTTATGATGCCAAAGAAGGTGTTATGATTAATTCAGGATTTATTACCGGAATGGAAGTGCAGGAAGCAATTAAAGCCACAATAGAATGGCTTGAAGAAAACAAGCTTGGCGAAGGACAGGTAAATTACCGTTTGAGGGATGCCATCTTCAGTCGCCAGCGCTACTGGGGTGAACCCTTCCCGATTTATTACAAAGATGGAATGCCTTACCCCCTGGATGAAAGCGAATTGCCGCTTAAGTTACCGGAGGTTGACAAATATCTTCCTACGGAATCGGGCGAACCTCCCCTGGCACGTGCAAAAAACTGGAAAACCAAAGAAGGATATCCCCTGGAGACAAATACAATGCCCGGTTTTGCCGGTTCTAGCGGATATTATTTAAGGTATATGGATCCGCATAACGACAAAGAATATTTTTCTAAAGAAGCCAATGAATACTGGCGGGATGTGGATTTTTACCTGGGTGGCGACGAGCACGGAACCGGACATTTGATCTATGCCCGTTTCTGGAATAAATTTCTGTTTGACCTGGGAATGGTATGTGAAGAAGAACCGTTTAAAAGACTGATCAATCAGGGGAAAATTCAGGGACGGAGTAGTTTTGTTTACAGAATAGAAGGAGCAAATAAGTTTGTTTCTGCCGGATTGAAAAAAGATTATAAGGCAAGTCCAATTCATGTCGATATCAACTTTGTGGGAAATGACATTCTGGATATTGAATCATTTAAAAAATGGCGTCCCGAATTTGCAGATGCGGAATTTATCCTGGAAGACGGAAAATACATTTGCGGATGGGAAATCGAAAAAATGTCCAAATCAAAGCATAATGTCCAGAACCCTGACGAGCTGATTGAAAAATACGGTGCCGATACCTTTCGTTTGTACGAAATGTTCCTGGGTCCATTGGAAACACATAAACCCTGGGATACGCAGGGAATAGAAGGTGTTTTCAGGTTTATCAAAAAATTCCGGAGGCTTTTTTATGATAATGAAAATAACTTAAACATTAGCGAAGAGGAACCCAGCAAGGATGAATTAAAAGTCCTTCATAAAACCATCAAAAAGATCAGGGAAGACATTGAGAGGATATCATTCAACACGGCCGTGAGTACATATATGATCTGTGTGAACGAACTATCGGATCTAAAATGCAACAAACGCGGGATTCTTGAACCATTGTGTATATTGATATCACCCTATGCCCCACATATAGCCGAAGAATTATGGCAAATACTGGGTCATCAGGAAAGCATCAGCAATGAGCCCTTTCCTGAATATAAAGAAGAATATATCAGGGAAAATACTTTTGAATATCCTGTTTCGTTTAATGGTAAGTTGAGGTTCAAGCTTGAACTTCCGGTAGGTATTTCTAAAGAAGATGCAGAAAGGTCTGTACTGGAAGCAGAGGGAGCACAGAAATGGATGGCCGGCAAGCAACCCAAAAAAATAATATTTGTCCCGAAAAGGATAATCAAT
>CAZTAW010000192.1:0-6508 GCA_964611705.1 uncultured Bacteroidales bacterium | reverse complement strand
CTACGGCAATTCCGAGTAATGCCCTGCTGGCGAGGATCAGATAAATATTATTCAGAAAAAAACCCGATGTCCCGATGATGGCATAGAGGCTAACCGAAAAAACAAGCAGTTTCTTTCTTCCGAATTTATCTGTGATCAGTCCTGCCACAGGTGCCAGTATTGCAATAAAAATCGCCGGAATTGTGAGGATGAGCTTTGTTAGTATCTCAGCATTCTCAACATTTGAAAAAACCTTGTTCATTTGCGGTAAGGAAGGCGAGATGGTGGCGCCCGCCATCACGGTCATGCTGCTGGCAATAAGCAGGGTGGCTTTTATCAGGTGTATTCTTTTCGTTTTTATCAATGAATGAAAGTTTACTGCAATTTTAATAAATTTGGGCAATTATAAAAATTTTCTCTCATGGATTTTCAAAAAGCTACTACCATAATACCATCGCTACGCGATTTGATCAAACCTGAAAATCTTAATGAATAAATATTTTCCCCGGATATTCTCAGCATCTTTTAATATTTGCATATAATGAATTCCCGTCAGGGAAGGCATTATGGTAGTAGATGCTCAATAAAAATGATTTGGCAGAAGAATAAATAATGTTGGAGAGGATTGTCATTCGTGCATTTGTGGCTAAATATCTCCGTCACTAATGGTTTTATGCGTCTATATTCGCATACTTTGCATTCTTTTCGATAAATTCTCTTCTTGGCGGAACTTCATCGCCCATCAACATGGAGAAAATACGATCGGCTTCGCTGCCGCTTTCAATGGTTACCTGTCGCAACGTGCGCGATTCCGGATTCATGGTAGTATCCCAGAGTTGTTCGGAATTCATTTCGCCCAAACCTTTATATCGCTGTAAGTGCAATCCTGATTCGGAACCATTGCTTGTCAGCTCTTTCACTACTTCAATCCTTTCATCTTCCGACCAGCAGTATCTTTCTGTTTTTCCTTTACGGATCAGGTAGAGCGGAGGGGTAGCGATGTAAACGTATCCTCTCTCGACAAGCTCCATCATATGCCTGTACAGGAAAGTCAGGATAAGGGTGGCAATATGACTTCCATCTACATCGGCATCGGTCATAATGATGACCTTATGATAACGAAGCTTATCAAGGTTCAGTGCTTTGGAGTCTTCTTCCGTACCAATACTGATTCCCAGGGCAGTGAATATATTTTTGATCTCATCATTCTCGAATATCTTGTGAGGCATTGCTTTTTCAACATTCAAAATTTTTCCGCGTAAGGGAAGGATCGCCTGGAATTTTCTTTCGCGGCCCTGTTTGGCAGTACCACCGGCAGAATCACCCTCTACAAGAAATATTTCAGATTTCTCAGGGTCTCTTTCGGAGCAATCGGATAATTTACCCGGCAATCCTGTATTGGATAAAACATTTTTTCTCTGCACAAGCTCCCTTGCTTTACGGGCTGCATGGCGCGCTGTGGCTGCCAGAACAACTTTGTTAACAATTGTTTTGGCCTCTTTGGGATTCTCTTCAAGATAATTTGAAAGGGATTCACTCACGATCTGATCAACAGCTCCCATCACTTCGGAGTTACCAAGCTTGGTTTTGGTTTGCCCTTCAAACTGGGGTTCCATAACTTTTACTGAAATAATTGCTGTAAGTCCTTCCCGGAAATCATCACCATTGATATCAAATTTCAGCCTGGAAAGCATACCTGATTTTTCGGCATAGTTTTTCAGTGTTCTTGTCAGTCCTCTTCTGAAACCGGAAAGGTGTGTTCCTCCTTCATGAGTATTGATGTTGTTTACATATGAATGAATATTTTCCGTAAAGGATGTGTTATATTGGAGGGCGATATCCACAGGAATGCCATTTTTATCTCCTTCAATGGTAATAGGTTCCGGCATCAGCTTTTCTCGGGTGGCGTCCAGGTATTTGATAAAATCCTTTAGTCCTTCTGCCGAATGATAGCTTTCCGACAGAAATTCACCTTCATCGTTGATTTCACGCTCGTCTGTAATGGTGAGTGTGATATCTTTATTGAGAAATGCAAGCTCATTCAATCTGGCTGAAAGAATACGGTAATCGAATTCACTGACAATAAAAATTTCAGAATCGGGAGTAAAAGTTATACTGGTACCTGATTTTGTAGTTTCTCCAATAATCTTAACCGGTTCGAGGGGTTTGCCGTGTTTATATTCCTGAAACCATATCTTGCCTTCACGGTAAATGGTGGCTGTTAATTTTTCGGAAAGTGCGTTTACACATGAAACTCCTACACCGTGCAAACCTCCTGATACTTTATATGATCCTTTGTCAAATTTTCCACCGGCATGCAGAACAGTCATCACCACTTCAAGGGCGGATCGCTTTTCTTTTTCGTGCATCCCGGTGGGAATTCCACGTCCATTATCCTGGATGGTTATGGAGTTGTTTTTATGAATCATCACATCAATTTTGTCACAATATCCAACGAGGGCTTCATCAATCGAGTTGTCAACAACCTCATGAACCAGGTGATGAAATCCTTTTGTGCTTACATCACCGATGTACATTGCCGGTCGGCGTCGTACAGCTTCCAGTCCTTCGAGTACCTGTATGTTCTCCGCCGTGTAATTCTCGCTTGCGGCTAGACTTTTTTCTTCGTCTGTCATAATCAGTTAGTTATAAAAATATTTTTGATATGACAAAGATAACCAAAATTAGTTTACAAATTACCGAAAGCCTCTGTAAATAAAGGGTTTTTATTAACAATTTTTTACTTTTTCTTCTGCCTTCTTTCTAATATCGGCTGCCTGTTTTTCGGCTTCGGAGATGATGGATTGCGCCTGCTTGTCGGCCTTCTCAATCAACTGATCTGCTTTCTTATTCGCTTCCGACTTCATTTTATCCGCAGCTTTTTCGGCAGCGATCTCAGCAAGCTGCCCTTTCTGTTTGGCCTCGTCAATCAGGTTCTGCGCATTTTTTTCAGCCTCTGCTTTCACATTATCGGCAGCTTTCCGGGCTTCTGCCTTGATATTTGCTGCTTTTGCCTTAGCCTGTTCAATAATCCGGTTGGCTTTCTTGTTCGCATCGTCCAGTATTTTCTGTGCTTCTTCCTTGGTCATCTTTACTACATCCTCCTTCTTTTCTTCAACTTTTTTCTTTATTTCATCAATAACTGTTTCACCGGCATTTTTAAAAATATCGCCAAAACCGGTAGTAACAGAAGGATTGCTTGTTGATCCTTTCAGAAACACATTCACATCAATGGTTTCGCCAATCTTCATGCCACTTTCTGTTAATCCTGCCTTATCAATCAATGAACTTAAATAATTATCAACATCCTGCCCGAACAATTTTCGGGGTACATTCAGTTCCATAGTATAATCAATCTTCTGATCAAGCGTGGTAAATCCCTCCATTGTTCCATTCATATCACCAAAATTTAGCTTAAAGGGTTTTACTTTCAACTTTCCGTCTTCAATATCAAAAGAAACATCAACATTGTTCAGGTTTACTGTTTTGAATGAAGTTATCTTTAAGGTATCGGCAAGTGTATTAAAAGTATTGAAATTTAACAGCTTTATGGCTGATGTTTTAAAATCACCATTTCCATTCAATGAACTCAACAAAGGCCTAAAGTCATTATTCAGCATTGCATTGAATGACAAATCACCCGAAAACCTACCCTCTGATTTTTCAGCAAAAGGAATGTATTGCCTGATCAATGAGAAGGTGTTGAAGGATTCCGAAATGTTGAACTCATTTATTTTCAATCCAAAATCAACCTTTGGATAGTCGGTTTTCGCTGTTGAATAACTTCCGTTAACCGTCATACTTCCACTCAGCATATCACTTGTTAAACTATGAAGGATAATCTTTTCATCCCTGATCTCTACCTGCCCGATTACATTTTTCATATTAATGTCGTCAAAAGCCACCTCATTCATGCTAGCATCCATGGTAAAATTGATATTAGCGGGAACACGGAAAGCTGTGAATTCAACAGTGTCCTGTAAAACCGGATTTTTTTCTTCTTCCGTTTCTGTGATAAATGTGTTCAAATCAAGGTAGGCTGATGATAGCTTCAGATCAGCAGTAAGAACATCTTCGGAAAACAAATAGGCAAGATAATTTCTTATTTTACCATTGGCTTTCAGGTCACTTTTACCGATAACTGCGTGCATTGAAACAAGATCAAGATATGCGGGTGAAAAATTCAACTGGGCATTTTTCACCTTAACAGGTTCTTCTATATCAGGCGTTTGATATTCAATATCTTTTATCAGAAAAGAGCCGATCGCGGCAAAATCTGCATAATTTTCCTGTTGCAAATCAGAGATATTACCGTTGATAGAAATATCGGAAGTGATCATTCCCTGCATGCTTTCACCGGCCTCCATCGGATATACTTTTTGCAAAGAGGCCAGGTTAAATTTACCGTTGATATCCGCATTGATTTCAGGATCGGAAATGGGTGTTTGCAGATTCATTAGGATATCAACCGGGTTTCCAGTAATTTCAAAATGAAACATCCTGACATCAATAACCGTGTTATCAGGTTGCCCGTTATTGTTTTTCACAGTAGCATAGATATTGATGTTTTCAACAGCTTCGGGCAATTCGGGATACTTAAACATACCATCCGAAACATTGATACGCAGGTTATATGAAGGTAGGCTTTCTTCTGCATACCTGCCCTTAACGGAACCTTCGAAAGTAAGCTTGCCTTCGGTTTCAATCTGCTCAAAATCCCTGGCATAAATTGCCGGTACAAGCGAAAGGAAATTTTTGAATTTGTTCCCGGGCGCCTGGAACGTAAGCATCAGGTCATAACCCTCATCAACAATTCCAACAGAGCCGGTAAATTCAAGCAAAAGATCATTCAGTTTAACTTTGTTGTCTTTCAGTGTATAAATCCCATTTTTTAGATCGGCTTCAAAAGTGGCATCCACATCAAGTTGATTTTTTTTCAGGTAGTCAATCCCTGCATAATTCATCGAAAACTCATTAATCCGGGTTTGAATGTCCAGTTTTGCAAAATCATCCGAGAGGTCTCCGCTCAGATGATAAAAGAGCCCGTCGGCTTGCAGGTATATCTTTGCCGGATAATCTTCATATACAATTGTAGCCTGATCAATCACAAACCTCTTGAGCTTAAAATGAAAAGAAGAAGAGTCAGCTTTTGGCTCCTCTTCTTCTGCAGCTTCTGATGGTTTTGCAATATCATAATTGGCTTTATTATCATCGAGTATTTTAACATGTATTGAAGGCTGATCAATACTTATTTTCTTGATCTCATAAGGACCCTCGCCAAAAACACTAAACAAGTCAATAGAAACATCAAAAGCCGGTATATGAGCCAGCGTAACCCCATCAAACTCATCAATTCCCTCTACACTGAGGTTTTCAAGCCTAAGTCCAAAATTCGGGAAATTTCTAAACAGTGAAAGGCTGTAATCCTCAAAATCAACTTTGGCATTTACATTATTATTGATCTCAACCTTCACCTTGTCAATGATCTGGTTGTGAAAAAACAATGGAATTACAAACATGGCTGCAACTACGATAATAATAATTACAGCCAGAACTTTTAAAAATATTTTCATGATATATTAGTATTTGGTTTTATATTTCGTTTCATATACTCAGTAAATATACAAAAATTTTACCGAATTGTTTTATTTCTTAGATAAAGATCAACAATCACCAATGCAGCCATTGCTTCCACAACAGCTACTGCCCTTGGAAGCACACAAACATCATAGCGTCCTTTGCCCTTAAAAGTTATCGGTTCTCCTGATTTGTTAATTGTCGTTTGCTTTTTTCCGATACCGGAAGGAGGTTTAAAAGCTACCCGTAGCCGTATATCCATACCGTTTGAAATACCTGCCTGAACGCCACCTGAGTGATTTGTTGATGTGCTTATCTTACCTTTTTCCCGGATAAACGGATCATTGTGTTCTGAGCCTTTCATCACAGCACTTTTAAATCCTGTCCCGATCTCAAAACCTTTTGCAGCCGGAATACTTAGCATGGCTCCGGCTAGTTCCGCTTCAATCTTTTCAAAAACCGGTTCACCTAACCCGGCAGGAACACCTGAAATAATACAGTTGACCCCTCCCCCTATTGTATCTTTTTCATCTTTAACTTTCTGAAGAAGTTTTATCATTTCCTCTGAAATGCTTTCATCCGGGCATCGTATTGGGGACTTTCTGATTTTTTTATTGAGGTTTTGAGGATATTCTTCTACAATATTCACAGGGCCTATTTGAGAAACGAATCCGGTAATATCAATATCCAGCTCCTTCAGGTAAAGTTTGGCTATGGCTCCTCCAACAACCCGGGAAAGAGTTTCACGGGCAGAAGCCCTTCCTCCTCCGCGATAATCCCTGATACCATACTTTTCCTCGTAAGTATAATCTCCGTGCGAAGGTCTGTAAATCTCTTTTATAGTCTCATATTCAGCCTCGCTGGTATTTTGATTTTTAATAATAAATGCAATGGGGGTTCCTGTGGTTTTTCCGTTGAATATCCCACTTATGAATTCTACCTGATCCGGTTC
>CAZTAW010000191.1:0-6535 GCA_964611705.1 uncultured Bacteroidales bacterium | reverse complement strand
TTTGTTATGTACGCGTCCTTACCAATAATTGTGTACTTTTGCTTTCTGGTAACAGTAAAATTATAACAGCATCTACAAATCATTTTTCAGGATTTCTCTCAACCACAAAGTATACTCGTATATATACAAGTCTTGTAAAGGTTGATAACACCATTGGTGCCTTAGTAGAGATTACTTCAGAGAAATATGGGGAAAACAAAAGACTTGGGTTAGTTTATACATTACCAATTGTTTGGAACGGCACAGGCTATTGGAATGCTAAGGACATCATTAATCAGTATTTAGATGTTGAAGTATTATCTGTCTTTAAGGTTACACTTAAAAGAAAGATATTCTGGGGCAGTGATGAAGAAATTCAAAGTAAAAAATTAATAGTAAAACGTATCGAAAATTCATTTGGGACACATGGATATGAAGTTTATGAGGATAGTCTCAATAGTAGTAATAAAAAGTACTCATTGGATCAAGGTCAAAACGAGCAAATTTTCGAAACATTTATGCAAGGAATACCGCTAATTTTCAAGTTTGACGAAGATGAGGAATTTGTACCCAACGAAGATCACAAATATTATGTAAATGTTGAATGGGCATTGGCAAATGACATAAGTGCAATGTATGTGGCGAGATATACACATTTGTACGATGAAAATAACAGAAAAGAAGCTAAAAAGATAGGTTCTATGATTGATTGGGATAATGACAATGATCCAGAAAATTACGTAAATGATAACTTCGAGAGTGGTTCTGGTACAAATGAACCACCAAATCCACCTACAGGTGAAACTCCATCTCATGAAGCAACTGATGTTTCCATTAACACAAACCTAAGCTGGAATTGCAGTGATCCGGATGATGATCCTCTGGATTATGATATTTATTTTGGTGAGGATGATGACCCGCCATTGGTGGAAGAATACTATAACAGCACAAACTATGATCCAGGACAACTGCAAGAGAATACAACCTATTATTGGTATATTGTGGCCTTTGACGACCATGATCATAATACAGTTGGACCTGTTTGGGAATTTACTACAGCGGAAGGCGGAGGTGGAAACACCCCACCCACAGCAGTCTTCACAGTTGATCCCACTTCCGGTACAACCTCAACTATTTTTGAGTTTGATGGTTCTGATAGTTACGACAACGAAGACCCAACAAGCGACCTGCAGGTACGCTGGGATTTTGACGGAGACGGAAGCTGGGACACCGGCTGGGATTATGATAAAACCGAAAACCATCAGTACAGCACCGAAGGAACCTACACAGCCAAAATGGAATTGAAAGATACCGAAGGATTGACAGATTATACAACACAAACTGTAACGATTGATAACGGTGGTGGCGGCACCGGCACTTTCACCGATCCTCGCGACGGGCAGGAATACGAATACGTGGAAATTGGCAGCCAGACCTGGATGGCCGAAAACCTCAACTACGAAACCGGCAATAGCTGGTGCTACGATAACAATTCTTCCAATTGTGCAACTTACGGCCGGCTGTACGATTGGTCAACTGCATTAGGTGCCTGTCCTTCTGGATGGCATTTGCCAAGTGATGATGAATGGTGTACTTTAACAACTTACATTGATCCTACAGTTGATTGCGATGAGACTGGATGGAGTGGAACGGATGCCGGTTATAAAATGAAAAGCACAAGTGCTTGGTACTCAAACGGTAATGGCTCAGACGCCTATGGCTTCGCGGCCCTTCCAGGTGGCTACCGTAACTACGATGGTAGTTTCGACTACGTAGAGGAGAGCGCCTACTTTTGGTCCTCTACTGAGAGTGGTACGCATGCCTGGCACCGGGGCCTGGACTATGACATCGATGGAGTCTACCGTGACTACCGTCAGGAGGACGGGTTTTCTGTTCGCTGTTTGAAGGATTAGAAATTTGATATTTGAAATTTAACTTATCCCGCTTCGCGGGATCGAAAAAATTTTTGAATTTTGGCGACATATGATCAATTGCCCGTATATAAGGTATGTTATGATTTGTTGATAATGACTTTCTACCTGGTGAATCATTTTAAGCGTGAGTATAAATACACGCTTGGTGAGCGCATCAAGTCAGAAATACTGAACACGTTGATCAATATTTATTGGGCAAACACGCACAAAGAGAAAAGTGAAGCACTGGCAAAGGCCAGGAATCACCTGGAGCTTGTCAGGCTTTATTACAGGATTGTAAAAGATATGAAACAGATAAATTTAGAAAAGTTCGTAGAGGCAAATGAGAAGATTGAGAATGTTTCAAAACAATTGTTTGCCTGGCAAAAATCATTTGAATAAACTGTAAGGCCGGAGTTACCTTTTGTTAAGGCAGAGGTAAGTGAGCCGTTCTAATCCAATAACCTCCATCTGCAGGGCAGGTGGTAAATAATTCGTGTAATCTGAAAATGAATGCAGGAAGTGTAAATGGTTATTTATTATGCTTCGCGGCCCTTCCAGGTGGCAACCGTAACAACAATGGTAGTTTCAACAACATAGAGAAGAACGCCAACTTTTGGTCCTCTACTGAAAATGGAACAAATGCCTGGAACCGGAACCTGAACTATAACAACGATGAAGTAAACCGTAACAACAACAATCAGGAAAACGGGTTTTCTGTTCGCTGTTTGAAGAATTGGAAACAGTTTATTATAAGACCTGCCGTTTTAGATGGCAGGTCTTTGTTCTTTGGAAATGAGTTGCAATATGCTAAGAAATTCCTCCCTACGCAGCCTCGCTGTGCTCGGCTGCGCCAGTCGGAATGACATGGGTTGTTTTTCAAGGAAGAGGGGTTATGAGGCGCGTTGCGCGCCTCATAACCCCTCCTTTTCTCTCATAAAGCGCCCTGTCATTCCGAAGCCTCTCGCCATTCAATCATTTATAAGAGCTATAAAAGTATGCAGCGAGAGGTTGAGGAATCTCCTGACGTATTGTAACCCTTTTAAAAATAGCATATACAAAACATGCAACTCAGTATATTCAAGGAAACAAACAACAAAAAGCTGCTGCTCGATTTGTTCCGGGCCTATTACGATGCCCGCAGAAACAAACGCAATACCATCAATGCTCTGAATTTCGAGATCAATTACGAAGAAAATTTGTTCAGGCTGTATGAAGAAATAACAACCGGAACCTATAAAATAAAACCCAGCATTTGTTTTATCAATTTCAGCCCGGTGCAAAGAGAAATATTTGCAGCCGATTTCCGCGACAGGGTGGTGCATCATCTTGTTTACAATTATATCGCCCCTGTTTTTGAAAAGACTTTCATACATGACAGTTATAGCTGTCGTCCTGGTAAAGGCACCCATTACGGAATTAAAAGAATCGATCACTTTATTCGATCTTGTTCCGAAAATTATCATAAGGATTGTTATATACTTAAACTGGATATTAAAGGCTATTTCATGTCAATCGAAAGGAGTTTGTTGTTCAATTCCGTGATGGAAACCTTAAAAAGATTTTCAGGAAAAGTTGATTTTGATATGCCTTTAATTACGAACCTTATCAAACAAATCATTTTTAATGATCCAACAAAAAACTACATCCTGAAAGGAAGTAAAAAAGACTGGAATGGGTTGCCACCCTCAAAAAGTTTGTTTCATTCAGGAGAAAACAAAGGCCTGCCCATAGGAAATCTCACCTCTCAATTATTCAGCAACGTTTACCTGAATTTATTTGATCATTTTGTAAAGAAAGAATTAAAGATAAAATACTATGGCCGCTATGTAGATGATTTTGTAGTGGTTCATCAGGATAAAGATTACTTGCGAGCAATTATCCCTGAGATTTCAGCATACCTTCAGGATAAATTGCAAATGCAATTGCATCCCAAAAAGATTTATTTGCAGCATTATACCAAAGGCGTTCAGTTTCTGGGCGCTGTAATAAAACCATACCGGATTTATATTTCAAGTCGCACCAAGGGAAATTTTTATAAAGCCGTTTTTAAGTGGAACAAATTTATCGAAAACAGAAATGACATGAACAGGGAAGAAAAAGAGGAGTTTGTTTGTACAATGAACTCTTATTTGGGCATTTCAAAACACTACCAAACATACAATTTGAGAAAGCACTTGCTTTTTGAAAAGCTTGATCAGAAGTTTTGGGAGTATTTTATGATTACTTAAAAGGGCTGCAATGCGCCGGGAGATTCCCTGCCCGTCCGGCAGGAATGACAAACCCGTCAATATTTCCACCGTTTGGCCAGCGCCACCAGCGATAACATCACCGGAACTTCAACCAGCACACCAACTACCGTTACCAACGCAGCCGGAGATTGCAGTCCGAAAAGTGCAATGGCGACGGCCACTGCCAGCTCAAAAAAGTTACTGGCGCCAATCATGGCTGCCGGAGCACAAACCTGGTAGTTCAGCTTAAGCTTTTTACCGCCAAACCAGGCCAGGAAAAAGATAAAGTAGGTTTGAATAACCAATGGCACTGCCGCAAGCAAAATAATCAACGGATTATTCAGAATGTTCTGGCCCTGAAAGGCAAACAATAATACGAGCGTTACCAGCAGTGCAACGATGCTTACCGGTTTCAGTTTGGGTAAGAATTCTTTTTTAAACCACTCTTCTCCGCGCCGTTTAATCAGCATTCGCTGGGTAATTACCCCTGCCACCAGCGGAACAACCACAAAAATGATAACACTGGCCACCAGGGTGTCATACGGAATGGTGATGTTGGTAATACCGAGCAATAAACCTACGATTGGGATAAAAGCCACCAGAATTATCAAATCGTTAACCGAAACCTGCACAAGTGTGTAGTTGGGGTCGCCGTCAGACAGGTAGCTCCACACAAAAACCATGGCCGTACAGGGAGCAGCGCCCAAAATAATGGCCCCGGCAATGTATTCCCCGGCAAGTGCGGGATCGATCCAGGCGGCGTAAATCTTTGAGAAAAATATCCAGGCAAAAAAGGCCATGGTAAACGGTTTGATGGCCCAGTTGATAATCAGTGTCCAGACCACACCCCGCGGCCTTTTTCCTACATTTTTGATGCTGGTAAAATCAATCTGGAGCATCATCGGATAAATCATTAACCAAATCAGCACAGCTACCGGAATGTTTACTTTTGCCAGCTCGAGACTGCTGATGACTTCGATTGAATCGCCAAATATATAGCCAAGGCCAATTCCGGCAAGGATTCCGAGGGCCACCCAGATGGTCAGGTACTTTTCGAAAAAACCAATGGTCTTTTTGGGTTTATCGGGTAAGGTTACTTCTTTGAATTTTTTATTCTTATCCATTGTATTCAGCTTTTAATTACGTTAATTTTTTAGCGGTTAAGGTGATACTGTAAACTCCGGCAGCGGAATTTTTAAAATTTTTCAATTTGGTTTCATTCAGGTAATTGGCAAGTACGTTTTCAGGAATAATAATCGGTTTCTTTTTGTGGATTTTAAGCTGAGAAAATCCCTGCTTTTCAATAATTCCCAGGTATTCCTGTTTTTGGGTTGCACCCGATACGCAGCCGGCGTACATTTCGGTAGCTTCCTTCAGCTCTTCCGGTAATTTTCCAGTGGTTACCACATCCGAAATGCAAAAATGTCCTCCGGGTTTCAGCACCCGGTAAATTTCTGAAAAGGCTTTTTGCTTGTCAGGGACCAGGTTGAGCACACAATTGCTGATAACCACATCAAAAGTGGAATCGAGCAGAGGCATTTCTTCAATGTCGCCCTGAATGAATTCGATGTTTGTAAATCCTGTTTTTTCGAGGTTCTGTTTGGCTTTTTCAAGCATTTCTTCTGAAAAATCGAGGCCGGTAACTTTTCCGGTTTCTCCAACCAGCGTGCGGGCCACAAAGCAATCGTTGCCGGCGCCACTGCCCAAATCGAGCACACTGTCGCCTGGTTTTATTCCGGCAAATTCGGTGGGCAATCCGCAACCCAGGCCTAAATCTGCATCCGGATTATAACCTGCCACACCAGTGTATTCATCGCCAATCATGCTGAACTCCAGTTCGCCGCAGCAACCCGAAGGGCCGCAACATCCCTGTTGTTGATCCAACAGGCTGCTTTGGCCGGCAATTGAACCGTATTTTTCTTTTACAATTCCTTTTAAATTTTCTTTATCATTTCTCATAATCTTCAAATCTTCAAATTAACTCATTTTCAAATTACAATTTGGGCTGAATTTGTGCATTCAGGAATTTCTTATACACAAATTATCTGCCTGTTCAATATTTTCTAAGAAACCAACCAGAACCTCTTTCAGCAGTTTTAATTTATCGGGGGCAATGCAATACTGTGTTTTTACTCCTTCGATTTGGCCGATTATCAGCCCGGTATCTTTCAATTCTTTCAAATGCTGGTATACGGTAGTTCGCCCCAGCGGAAGTTCATCGGAAATATCGCCGGTGATGCAGGTTGGCGTTTCGGCCAGAAACTGCAAAATGCGTAAGCGGGCAGGATGGGCCAATGCTTTAAAAATCATTGCCGTATGTACCAGCTCCTTATCGAATAATGCTGTTTTTGATTGTACCATACTGTAATTTTTATGACGCAAATATACCTTATATTTTTAATGTGACGTAAA